>JALYQB010000079.1 GCA_030856045.1 Actinomycetota bacterium | reverse complement strand
TGCCGACCTACGAGCTGTTCGCGCTGCTGCTCGTGCCGTGCGGAGCGGCGGCGCTGACGTTCACCACCGCCGCGAACAGTGCGGTCCAGCTGTCGGTCGATCCGCAGCTGCGCGGCCGGGTCATGGGTCTGTACATGCTGCTGTTCCTCGGTGGGAACCCCCTCGGAGCGCCGTTGATGGGGTGGATCGCCCAGGAGGTCGGCGGCCGCGCGCCGATCATCGTGGGGGGCGTGGTGTCGATGCTCGCCGGGCTGGTCTGCGCGGCGGTGCTGTTGCGCCGCGAGTCGGACGAGACGTCCCCCGACGGGCGCCCCATCCGGGTGGTGTGCGGTACAGGGGTTGACGGATCGGCAAGGTAAGCCTAACTTAACTCTTGCCTGCTTCGTGGTGGGAGCGTGGTAGTCAGTTCGGGGAACGGATCGGGCCCGGCCGGGCATCCTGGCCGGGCCCGATCGCTGCCGGCGGCGGTTCGGGGAGCAGTCCCGGTCACCCAACCAGGCTATTGTTATTGCATAGATCTTGCAATAACATTGCTTGTGGTGGACATCCTAACCGCCCGTTCCCCGATGGGCTCTCCGTGGTGGGTGGAGCCCATCGGGGAACACCCCCCGGTGGCAGGCCGCCTCAGGCGACCGGCGGCCAGGCGTGCACCGGCTCGTTCGAGTGCATGTGCTCGACGTAGCGCTCGAGCATCCCCACAAGCGCTGCCGTCCGGTTCCCGGCGCTGCCCGCGAGCGCGGCCACCGCTTCCCGCTGCCACACCGACCCGGTGCGGCGGGTGACGCAGCGCTGCTCGATGACGCCGAGGTAGCGCTCGCGGACGGCGTCGGACGCGCCGTGGCTGCGCAGCCCCTCGTGCGCCAACGGCAGCAACCTGCGCAACACCAGCTCGTCCGGTGGCACCCACCCCATCCCGGGCCAGTACAGCTCCGCGTCCATCCCGTGCCGAGCACCGGCGTAGAGGTTCTCCTCGGCCGCGGCGAACGACATCTGCGTCCACACCGGACGGTCCTGCTCGACGAGCGCGCGCATGGCGCCGTAGAACAGCGCGGCGTTGGCCACGATGTCCACCACGGTCGGCCCGGCAGGCAGCACCCGGTTCTCGACGCGCAGGTGCGGCACGCCGTCGACCACGTCGTAGACGGGACGGTTCCAGCGCCACACGGTGCCGTTGTGCAGCCGCAGCTCGGAGAGCGACGGTGCGCCGCCGGCGGCCAGCACCGCGAGGGGATCCTCGTCCTCGGTCTCGGGGAGCAGCGGCGGGAAGTAGCGGACGTTCTCCTCGAACAGGTCGAAGATCGACGTGATCCAGCGCTCGCCGAACCACACCCGCGGCCGGACGCCCTGGTTGCGCAGCTCGGGCGGTCGGGTGTCGGTGGCCTGCTGGAACAACGGGATGCGCGTCTCGGCCCACAGTGCCTTGCCGAGCAGGAACGGCGAGTTCGCGGCGAGGGCGACCTGCACGCCTGCCAGGCATTGCGCGGCGTTCCAGTGCGCGGCGAACTCGCGTGGTTCGACCTGCAGGTGCAGCTGCACCGACGTGCACGCCGCTTCGGCGAGAATCGTGTTCGTGGTCGTGAGGAGGTGTTCCGGCGCGCCCGCCTGGAGGCCGAGGCCGTCGATGTCGAGCACCAGCTCCTCGCGCCGCGCGGCGAAGATCTGCTCGTTGAGCACCGCGTAGCGCGGATTCATCGAGAGCCACCGCAGGTCGAAGTGGTCCCGGCGCAGCGTCGGGAGCATGCCGATCAGCACGAGCCCGGCACCGGCGCCACGCGCCTTCGCGTCCGCCGAGTCCAGCGCGGCGCGCACGTCGGCCTCCAGGTGCAGTGCCTCGTCGCCGCTCAGCGGCCGCGGCGGCAGGTTGATCTCGATGTTGTACTGGCCGAGCTCCGTCTGAAACGACGGATCGGCGATCTCGTCGAGCACCGCGGCGTTGGCCATCGCCGGGTCGAGGTCGCCGTCGACGAGGTTGAGCTCGATCTCAAGCCCGATCTGCTGTCGGTGGGACAGGAACGGGTCGTCGGCGAGCATCTGCGCCAGCGCGTCGAGACAGCGCTGGATCTTCGCCCGGTACCGCTGCCGGTCCTGGTAACTGAAGTCCCTGCCGGTCACGCACTGCCCCATGGGCCCTCCCGCTGCCGGATCAACACGGTGACACCGGATCAACACGGTGACACCGGATCAACACCGTGACACAGGCGGTGCGGGCGTGCCATCCGCTGAACTGCTGGAAGACTGCGGCGCGTGGCGCGCATCGTCGCGGTGGACCGGGCTGAGGACCCGCGGCTGGACGAGTTCCGCGACCTCACCGTCGCCGACCGCCGCCCGGACCGCCCCGGAGGCCGCGGCCTCGTCATCGCGGAGGGCACGGTCGTCGTGCGCAGGCTGCTCGACTCGCCGCACTCGCCGCGGTCCGTGCTCGGCGTCGCGTCGAGGCTCGACGAGCTCGCGACCGACCTGGCACGGTGCGACGTGCCGTGCTATCGGGTGTCCGCAAACCTGATGGCCGAGGTGGTGGGTTTCCACCTCAACCGGGGTGTGCTCGCCACCGCGGACCGGTGCGCTCCTCCCGCGGTGACAGCTCTGCTGGCGTCCGCGCATCGCGTCGCCGTCCTGGAGGGCGTGAACGATCACGAGAACCTCGGCTCGCTGTTCCGGAACGCGGCGGCGTTCGGGGTCGACGCGGTACTGCTCGGCGCGCGGTGCGCCGACCCGCTGTACCGGCGCAGCGTGCGGGTGTCGATGGGCCACGTGCTGCGCGTGCCGTTCGCGCCGCTGCCCGCCTGGCCCGGGTCCCTCGGCGACCTGCGCGCCGCGGGGTTCCGGATCGCCGCGCTG
>JALYQB010000498.1 GCA_030856045.1 Actinomycetota bacterium | reverse complement strand
GCCGACTCCATCGGCACCGCCGGGCGCTCCGACACCGAAGAACTCCGTCACGTGCTCCGGCGCTCACGGATCATCGAGGGTTGACACCAACGGGATGCCGGCGCTCGACGGTGGGACAGCTTTGAAGTACCTTTGAGGTATGTCTGCGCCTGAGGTTCCGTTCTCCGAGCTCCTGCAGCGTCCCAAGGACACCGTGGCGAAGCTCGACGCGTCACGGAGCCACTCGCTGCGTCTGCGGCGGCGGGATGCCGAGGACCTCACCCTGACCACGGCCGCGCACGCGGAGCGGGAAAGCGCCATGGTCACAGCCACGACGAAGATGTTCGTGGCCTTGATGCAACACGACGACGCAGCGCGGTCGCTGGTCGTCGACGTCGTGCCCGAGGCGTTCCCGTGGGTGCGCTTCCTGCCGACTGAGGAGGTGCGAGCTTTCGTCCTCGAGCTCGTCGACACCCTGCGGGCAGCCGATGCGCTGGAGAACTTCGCTCCGGTCATCCAAGTGATCACCGAGTGGCGGCACACCGCCGAGGTGCATGCCGATCCCGAGCTCGCCGCTCGCATCCGCACAGTGGACGACGACCACGGGGCGGTCCCCGAGCCCGTCGTCCCCGCGTGAGCCCGAAGCGCGTGGCTGGAGATGCGCTCGAACCCGGCTCCCAGTCTGGCGACTCCCCGACATCACCAGCTCAAGGGCCAACTCGCCTTCGGGCAGTACGGAGGTCGGAGCATGCCCTGTTGGCAGATCGAGGTCACCGGCGGAGGGCGGATCTGGTACCTCTCGACACCGAGAAGCGAACGGTGTGGGTGACCTTCGCCAGCACGGCCCATCCCAAGGCCACGGAATAGCCACACCGACCGCGGCGTGGTGAACACACCGCCGTGAGCTGTGGACACGCGGGATCAGGTAGGCGCCGTCGGCGGCTGCGCCGTGGTGTGCGGCCGCGTGGATCGAGGGAGGAGCAGCGTCATGACGCGATCATCGTTCCGGGTCGACCAGCCGCAGCCGAACGATCTGATCGGCGATCTGCTGCTGGTCGCGGGCACCGGCGGCGGGTTCGAGGCCACCATCGGCATCCGGGTACTCGACGGCAACGGCAATGTGTTCCGGCAGACGTCCGCCCAGTCGACGAACCTGCTCTCGGCGTGGCAGACGCAGATCGGGTTGCCTGACCCGCCACCCACGCCGCGCGGGGTCGTCGAGGTCGCGTCGAGCACCGGAGCGGACGAGCCCGAGGCCAGGGTGTCGATTCCGGTGTTCTTCGGCACGGCCATCGCCGCCGGCTTCCGCAGCTACCTGTTGCACGTCGTCCAGCCTGGCGAGACGCTCTCGGGAATCGCCGCCTCCGAGCCGCTGTTCATCGGCGACGGCTTCGAGGCGATCTTCGAGGCGAACCGTGACATCATCGCTGACCCGAACCTCATTCATCCCGGCCAGGTCCTGCGCATCCCGGCTGACTTCTGATCGACGCGCGTCGACCGCGCGAGCGAGTAGTGGCCGTACATTGTCGGGTAACCTTGGCGGGTGTTGTCTGCTCACGTGCCGCGGAGGATTGCGGGGGCGCTGGCTGCGGCCATGGCGTCGAGCCCGGTCGTGGCGATCACCGGTCCGCGTACCGCCGGCAAGAGCACGTTGGCCATCGAGGTCACCGGCCGCACCAACGGGACCTTCGTCGACCTGGACGACCCCGCGGTGCGCAGGCTCGCGACGGCCGACCCGACTGCGTTCGTCCGGGATCTGACCGAGCCGGTCGTCATCGACGAGTTCCAGCGGGTGCCCGACCTGTTGGCCGCGATCAAGTCCGAGCTCAACCGCGACCGGCGGCCCGGTCGTTTCGTCCTGGCGGGCTCGGCTCGGCACGAGGCGGTGCCCGAACTAGCCGACTTCCTGACCGGCCGGGTGGAGCTGCTGCGGCTGTGGCCGTTCGCCATGGCCGAGCTGGAGCCCACCGCGCCATCCATCGTGGACCGGCTGTTCGACGGCACACCCGCACCGCGGCGGATCTCCGAGCTGAGCCGAGCCGACCTCGTCGCGCTGGTGCTGCGCGGCGGATACCCCATCGCTGTCGGTCTGCCCGCCGACGCGCGCGGCAGGTGGCTGGACAACCTCGCGACGCTGGTGGTCGAGCGCATCTCCGACGACGTGGCCACGGTCCGCAACGCCGACGCGCTCCGCCGATTCCTGCGGCTGGCCGCCGCGGGCACCGCACAGACCCGCAACGCCGCGGAGATCGGCCGGGAGGTCGGTCTCGGCCGCGACCAGTCCGCCACCTACCTGCGGCTTCTCGAACTGGTGTACCTCACCGTCGAGCTGCCGGCGTGGTCGACGAACCTGGCTTCCCGCGTCGCCAAGCGTCCCAAGCTCCATCTCGTGGACAGCGGGCTCGCCGCGCACCTGCAGGGCGTGACGGCACAGCAGCTGGCGCCGACCGATCCCGCGGGTGCCGCGCGGTTCGGCGCCCTGCTCGAGACCTTCGTCGTCACCGAGGTCGTCAAACAGCTCGGCTGGTCCTCGACCATCGCCCGTCCCTACCACTACCGCACGGCGGAGGCCGTGGAGGTCGACCTGGTGCTGGAGGCATCCGACGGTCGGGTGACCGCGATCGAGGTCACGGCCGGCAGTCAGCTGACCGCCACCGCCACGCGCGGCCTGGTGCACCTGCGGGACCGCCTCGGCGACCGGTTCGTCGCCGGCCTGGTGCTGAACTCCGGCAGTCATAGCCAGCGGATCGGGGACCGGCTCTGGGTCGCGCCGGTGGACCAGCTCTGGCGCGGCGCTGCCGGCTGAACGATCGCCGGATTGTCACGCGTTGCCGGCCGCGTGGTGGTGCGGCGGCCATCGGGGAGCGGCCGGCGTTGTGCACGCAGACGAAGAGGACTCCGGGCGGGGCGGTCACGTTGGCTCTCTGGTTCGTGGGGACGGATTTCCGGGACGGACCTCGCCGGCTCGGCGAGCACGCCGACGACCCAGGACTGCCGTCGATACGATGCCCACAGCGAGGACGTCGCATCCCTGCCGTCCGGTTGCGGTCCGCGGGTACAGCTGTTCGGTGTTCGAGTGCCAGGTGCGCTCGTAGGCCGAGCTGCAGTCCCTCGGGCGGAGCTGCGCTCGTTGATCGACCCGCTGGAGGATCAGGTGCGGATCTACCCCACGACCAGCCAGACCTCTCGCAGCGTTACATCCTCGGAGCCCGCACCGTCGAGGAGCGCAGTGACTACTGGATCGTCCGATGATCTCCGGGTGTCCGCCACGTGGGGTGGGCGGGCGACGTCTCCGACCCGTACAGGGTCGCCTCGTCCCGGCCGAAAACGCCTCGGTCCTCGCAGAGCGGGTTACCGCAGGTCAACACCTGTGTCGACCGCCCGTCGGACCCGTCGAGATGATCACTGCGAGCCCGCTGCGCCGAGGTGCTCGCAAACCCCGCCATCACCGCTGGTCAGACCCCCCGGCCTTCCGCTACTGTGTCGCTACGCATAGCCCGCTTCGGAGGGCATAGAAACGCTACGCCTGCTTTAGGCGGCCCGACGGGTTGATCCGGACGAGTCGCTACGCATAGCCCGCTTCGGAGGGCATAGAAACGATCTCCAACCAGGCGAAACTGTCCTTTTCCTGGCCGTGTCGCTACGCATAGCCCGCTTCGGAGGGCATAGAAACACACAGACGGCGCACAGGCCGGCCCGGCACACGTCACCGGTCGCTACGCATAGCCCGCTTCGGAGGGCATAGAAACGTTGATGTCCAGCAGGTGCATCAACCTCCGTGTTGTCGCTACGCATAGCCCGCTTCGGAGGGCATAGAAACGCAGCCCGTCCGGCTGCAAATCCTGTGTGATGGATCGAGTCGCTACGCATAGCCCGCTTCGGAGGGCATAGAAACGGTCTCCAACACCGCGTCGCCTTCCTGGGTGTCGCTACGCATAGCCCGCTTCGGAGGGCATAGAAACCAAATCGATCGTGTGCGTCGCCCCGACGTCGAACGCGAGTCGCTACGCATAGCCCGCTTCGGAGGGCATAGAAACTAGGCAGGCGTCAGGGTTGCATGCCCCCCTGGCTTGGGTCGCTACGCATAGCCCGCTTCGGAGGGCATAGAAACATATCCTCCTCGCAGACCAGACCCTCCGGAGTTCCCTTGACGTCGCTACGCATAGCCCGCTTCGGAGGGCATAGAAACCCAACGGCTACGACTGCGAGCACCAACACCACGACGTCGCTACGCATAGCCCGCTTCGGAGGGCATAGAAACATCTCGGCGAGGGCAGCCGCGACCATTTCGGACTTGTCGCTACGCATAGCCCGCTTCGGAGGGCATAGAAACAGGGTCCCAGGTCCGGAACTCCGGTGAGTCGGGGGTCGCTACGCATAGCCCGCTTCGGAGAGCATAGAAACACCCGACTGCCAAGGACCCCGCGGCCCAACGACGAATCGTCGCTACGCATAGCCCGCTTCGGAGGTGCGGTTCTCGCTGGCTCCGGTGTCGCGGGTGCTGGTCGACCCCGATACCTTGGCCCGCTGCTGGAGGTGCTGACCGGGATACCTGTGTCAACCAGGTTCACGGCGCGTCTGGCGCCGCGCCGCCCACACCCAGCGGCAGCGCGCGTGACCGGTCCACCACGACGGCATCCTCGTGAGGTGCGCCGTAGTACACGCACAGGCGGAGACCGCGTGATCGCGTAACACAGCCGCGTGGGGTCACGATCTCAGGAGCACGCGTGCGCTCTGCTACCTTCGCCGCTCGCCTGAGAGGAGAACGGTGTCCAGTAACTTCTTCAACCCATACGCCTTCGTGCCGCCGTGGCTGGACCGCGGCAACGTGGCTGAGCTACGCGACAAACCACCTGAGCGCCTCGGGCGGTTACATGACGGGCGGTGGAGCGGGCGGCTGCGGCTGCGGATCACCGCGGTCACGCCGCTGCTCATCACCGAGCAGGGGCGGGATGCAGCGGGCCTCGCCGAGCGCGGTACCCGTAGCGTCGCCGGGACTCCGCTGCTGGCGTCGAGCTCAGTGAAGGGTTCGGTGCGCTCGGAGTTCGAGACGGTAACCGGCTCCCGCTACGGCGTGTTCGAGGGGCATGAGCGGCGGCTCGGTTACCGGTCGTCGACCAGGGACTCCTCGGACCTCGTCCCGGTCCGGATCATGACCGTCGCGGGCAGCAAGCGGGCTCTGCGGCTGGACGGCCTGCGGCCGAATGCGGCAAGCCACCGCACGGTGCTCAAGGCGGCGTGGGTGCCACGGTACGGTCACCGGCCGATCACACCGTGGCCCCCCGGAATCGTGCACGGCTCGAAGTGCAATGCCTGGGTCGTGCTCATGCACCGAGAGAGCTGGAACGACAAGAAAAATCGATGGGTGGAGAACTTCCTCTACTGGCGCGTGCTCGCGGTGTGGCCCGATGGGGCTCCGCCGGAGGACAAGCCCGAAACCGAGAACGAGAGCTACGAGGGCACGAAGCGTCGGCACTTGGTGGAGGACCCCAACCCGATCCACATCCGCGGATTCTACGTGCACACCAACCGTAACGTCGAAAACAAGCACGACGAGCGGTTGTTCTTCCACGCCGCGATGATCGAGGGAGGTGGCAAGTTTTCTCAACCGATCGCGCTGGACGACAAGGTGGTTGACGGGTGGTCGGATCTGCTTGCCAGCTACCACGCGGCGCACACAGAGGACGCCATCCACGGTCGGCGACGACCGGACGGCAGCACGGCAGACGCGTCGGATTATCTGCGTCCGGCGCAGCGCGGTCAGCGCGACCGCCCGGCCTGGTCCCGGCATCTGGAACCGAGAGCGAAGGCTCTGGACGCGCTCATGGCGCTGCCGGTCGACACGCTCTGCTACGCGAAGCTCACGGGAGCCGATGGCGTCGACAAGGTCGAGCAGCTGTACCCGGTCGCGCTGAGCAGGGTTCTCGACGAGGTGTCGCCTGCGTCGCTGGCCGAGCAGGCCCGGCTCGCCCCGGCCCGCGAGCACCGGACGCTGTCCCCGGCCGACCGGGTGTTCGGGTGGGTCCCACCGGCTGGGCGGGAGGCTGGCCGGGACCAGACGAGAGCGCTGCGCGGCCGGGTGCGCTTCGGCCCGGTGCGCACTGTTAAGGCCGAGGTAGAGAAGATCGACCGGGGGCTCGCCGTTCTCGGTGCTCCCCGGCCGACTCAGGATCTCTTCTACGCCGCCAAGACAACATCGGGCAACCCGTTGCAGGCCACATCGGGCCAGCAGATGCGCGACGGCTACCACGAGGGGCAGGGGCTGCGCGGGCGCAAGGTGTACCCACACCAGCCGGGTATCGACTGGAACTCGCGGACCCGGCAACAGTGGCTGCGCCACGGCACCGGGCTGCCCGCGGGCGCCGACGCACCCGCCGTTGACACCCAGAACGCCCGGCTGCTCGACTGGGTGCGCGACGGCGCGGTCTTCGAGGTCGACCTGCACGTGGAGGACCTCGATCCTGTCGAACTGGGCGCCCTGCTCTACGTGCTCCGCGGCCGTCCCGAGGCCCCGCCGACGCGGCACCACAAGCTCGGCGGCGGCGCCCCGCTGGGCTTCGGCAGCGTCACATACGAGGTCGTGACCGAGGAGTCGGCGCTGGCCGACGGCGCAGCGTGGCAGGACTTCTTCGCCCTCGACGAGGGCGCGCCCGGCCCGGTGACGACGACGGTGGAGCAGCTCGATGACCTCGGCGACGAGTTCGTCCGCCGGGTGGCGCCGGCTGGTCGCCTTCCCCGGCACCTGATCGCGTACGAGAACGCGCTGGCGGGCTTCCCGGAGGGCACCCCGGTGCGCTACCCGGCCGACCCGGCCAACCCGCACTCCGACCAAGACCGCTACGAGTGGTTCGTCGCCAATAAGAGCCTCGATGGGCAGCGTAAGTCCCTGGGCCGCCTGGACAGCGATGGCTTGGCGGACCTGCGGCTACCGGCGAATCCCAACCAGGGGCATCCGCGGCGCGGGGGACGGCGGTGAGCGGCAGCGCGGTGGCTGTGCTGATCGAGACCCACGGCAAGCAGGCATATCTGTTCGACACCTCTCGGCGCCGCGAGTCGGTGGGTGCCTCGCAGCTGGTGCACGAGGTCGCGAGGTGGGCGCGGGCCGCAGTGGACGAGCTGGTCGGTGCGGACGCTGTCGGCACGCTGGACGCGGGTGCCGATGCCGAAGTGCTGGTCGAGACGTCCGGCACGTTCCTGGCCTTCGTTCGGGACCGCAACGCGGCCCAGGACGTGGTGACGCAGGTCACGCTGCGGGCGCTGCGGGATGCGCCGGGGCTCGGGGTCACCGGCGGGATCAGCGCACCGTTCGAGTGGGACAGCGGTGGCGCAGCCACGGCAGTGCAGCAGGCGTTCGCGGCCGTGGGTGAGCAGCGGACGAACCGGCCGACTCCGCTGGCGCGGTTCCCCGTGCTGCCGATCACCGAGCTGTGCCCGTCCAGCGCGCTGCCGGTGAGCACCTTCGTGCCGATCGGATCCGGCAGCCGCAAGACGTCCGAACCGCGTTCGGCGGTGTCGGCTGCCAAGTGGCGAGCGCACGAGCGCGCGCTGGGCCGGCTCGCCGGGCTGACCGGGCTGGATCGCAAGCACCTCGCTGGTGCGGCCCGACGGCTGGACGGTAACCAGCCCGGCTCGCCGAGCCGGGTCGCCGTGGTGCACGCCGACGGCAACGGGCTGGGCGGAGTGTTCGTCGAGTTGCCCAGCTTGCTGGCGGAGGCAAGACCAGACAAGCGGGCCACCGACGCCGGCTACGCCGCGGCGTACCGGGACCTGTCCGCCGCACTGGACGAGGCGGTGGGCGAGGCGTTCCACACCGCGGTCGGCGAGCTTGTCGGGCTGACCGGGTCCGAGCCGGACGTGCTGCCGCTGGTGCTCGCCGGCGATGACATCACCTTCGTCGCCGAGGCCGGTGTCGCCGCCACGCTCACCCACACGTTCCTCTCCGAACTCATCCGCAGGGTGGCGGCCGATCCTCGAGCGGCCGGAATGCTGCGGACCCGACCAGGCGGGGACCCCAGGCTCGGTATCGCCGGGGCGATGGTCGTCACCACGCCGCACTTCCCGTTCAGCGCGGGCTACCGGCTGTGCGAAGAGCTCGTCACCGACGTGGCGAAACGGGCCAAGGACCGGATGCACGACGTCGACGGTCATCCGGTGCCGTGCCTGTCGCTGGCGCTGCACCTGCAGCTGGACTCCTCGGCGACCGGTGTCGACCAGCTCCGCGCGGCAGCGGACGCGCGCGGCCGGACGCTCACGGCGATGCCGTACGTCGACCTCGTCGAGATCCCCGACGTGCACCGGGAGCTCTCCGAGAGCTCGGCGCACTGGCTGCGACACCGCGACCTCGAGGGGCTGCAGCAGCTGGCGACCGCGCTGACCGAGACCGGCGAGGATGACCGGAGAGTGCGTCCGTCGGCCCAGCTCCACGAGCTGCGCGCCCGGTTGCGACCCGATCCGGCCGCGGCCGAGGAGTACCTGGGTCGCCTCCTCGTCACCGACACGCCGACCTGGCAACCGCTCACCGAGGACACCGGCTCCCTGTTCACCGCCCGCGGGGACGACCCGCCGACCACCCGGTACGCCGACGCGCTGGCGCTGGGACCGCTGCTGGCCCGTCCGGCCACGCCTTCGGAGGCCCGCGATGCCTGAGCTGCTGATCACGTTCCTCGGCGACTGGCGGATCGGCACCGGCACCGGGACACCCGGCGCGCTCGACGACACGGTGCGCCGCGAGAACGAGCTGCCGGTGGTACCCGCCGGCAGCGTGACCGGTATCTGGCGGGACGGCTGCGAGCGGGTCGCCACCGCGCTGGACGGTGCCGACCCGGCGGCGCCGTGGGCCGGGTGGGTGCGCACGCTGTTCGGCAGCCAACCCGCCATCGACCGGCGACACCGGCACGTTCCGGTACCGGCCGCGCTGGCGGTGCGCACCGCTACCTTGCCCGCCCCGGTGGCCACCGCGCTGCGCGCCGATCCGCGGCTGTCCCGTTGCCTGCACACCGTGCGGCCCGGGGTGGCCATCGACCCGGCCACCGCCCAGGCGACGACGGACTTCCTGCGAGCGTTGGAGGTCACTCGGGGTGGGCTGATCCTGCTCTCCCCGCTGGAGCTGGACGACGCGGGCTGGACCGAGCAACAGCGGGTCACCGCGTGGACGCTGCTGCACCTCGGTGCGCGGGAGGTTCGGACGCTGGGTGGCGACCGGCGCCGCGGGTTGGGCCGGTGCGAGCTGACCGTGCCCGACCCGACCGGGGTCGTGGCCGACGTGCTCACCGTGCCCGAGCCCCCGGTGCCGGCCCCGCTGCCGGGCAGGACGTCGACGGCAGGCACCGGCACGGTGACCGTCCGGGAGGACGGTTGGGTGGTGCTGGATCTACGCGTGACCTGCGTCGATCCGGTGCTCTCCGCGCTGGCGGCCACCGATAACACCGTGCGCGGGCAGCCGTCGGTGCCCGGTGGCCGCGTGCTGCCGGTGGTCGTGGCGCGGGCTCGGGCAGCGGGCCTGGACGTGGAGCACCTGGTACGGGCGGGTGAGCTGCGCTGTGAGCCCCTGGTGCCCGAGGTGGACGGTAAGCCGGGGCGGCCGCTGCCCCGCGCCTTCGTCGCGCCGAAGGGCGCTCCGGTGAACCGGGTGTGGAACCTGCTGCGCACGACGTCGCCGACGGGGGTGACGAGCAAGCTGCCGCGAAACCGGTGGGTCGGCGGGCCACGCGATGGCAGGCTCCCGTTGCGCTCCGCCGACCTCCAGGTGCGGCTGCACAACACCGTCGAGGACGCGGTGCAGCGCCCCACCGAGGCGGTCGGTGGGCTGTTCGGCTACGAGTCGATCCCGGCCGGTGCGGTGCTGCGCGGCCGCGTTCGACTCCGGGTGTCCTCCGTGGACGGCGAGCGGCTGGTCGCGGCGCTGACCGGCCGGTGGCGGCTGGGCCGGTCGAAGAAGGACGAATACGGCCGGGTCGACGTCACCGCCTCGCCGATCACCGAATCGGCCGCCGAGTCAGGAGCCCCTCAGCAGCAGATCACGCTATGGTTCGTCACCGACGCAGTGCTGTTCGATACCAGACTCGCCCCGGTGACCACTGTAGACGGTGTGCTGGCGGCGCTGGAGTCCACGCTGGACGCCCGCGTGGAACTGGCGCCGGCAACCGCAGGCACGGCGTCGGCTGCGATGGCGTTCGGCCGCACCGAGGGCTGGCAGGGCCGGTGGATACGCCCTCGGCCGTCGCTGCTGACGGTGGCGGCGGGCAGCGTCTTGGTGTTGCGCCGCGCTGACGGCCAGGACTTCGAGCCGAGTGCGCTTGCGGCGCTGGCACGCGACGGCATAGGGCAGCGTCGCGCCGAGGGCTTCGGGTCGGTCGCAGTCGGCGACCCACTGCTCGATCTCGCAGAGATCGACGTGGCGGACGCGGCAGGCGAGCCAGGTGACGCGGCAGACCCCGGCCCACCTGACGCGGCTGGTCGGGAGCTGCTCGCGGAGCTGCGCGAGCAGGCACTGCGCCGCGACGTGGAGCAGCGGGCCGCAACCCTCCCGAGGGAAACGCTCGGTGCACTGGCGTCGGTGCCCCCCGCGCAGCTCGGCGCGCTGCGGGTAGCACTGCTCGCCGCCGCCCGCGCGGAGGACCCCGCGC
>JALYQB010000459.1 GCA_030856045.1 Actinomycetota bacterium | reverse complement strand
CTCGGGTTCGGGCTGGCCGCCTACTTCGATAAGCTCGACGTCTCGGAGACGCTCGGCCACGAACTCGCGGCAGCGTGTATGGACGGTGGCATTCCCGCGTCACCCACCGACCTTCCGGGTCGGCTGCCGTTCCGGGACCTCGTGGGCGGCGGCGATCCGTTCGATCCGGCTCGGCGGGTGATCATCCCGGCGATCACCACGCTCACCATCCGGCTACGTCGGTACCCGGCCGAGCCGTCGTTCTTGCTGCACTGGCGCGACCCGGCGAAGGTGGCCACCGCGGCGGGCATCTACGACGTGATCCCGGCCGGGGAGTTCCAGCCGTCCAGCGTCGCGCTGTGGGACCGACGCAACGACTTCGACCTGTGGCGCAACGTCGTGCGCGAGTACGCCGAGGAGCTGCTCGGCGAGCCCGAGCACGACGGGACGCGCAGCCGCCCGATCGCCTACGACGACTGGCCGCTCTACCAGCGGCTCGACCAGGCACACGCCGACGGCGCGGTGACCTCGTTCGTGCTCGGCCTCGGATTGGACGCACTCACCCTCGCGGCCACGATCCTCACCGTCGTGGTGATCGACGACGACGTGTTCACCGCGGCGTTCGGCGAAACCGTGCAGTTCAACGACGAGGGGGAGATCGTCGCGGTCGACGGCGGCACCCCGGCCGAGGGTGTGCCGTTCATGGAGGCCGCGGTGACCCGGATGCTGGGGTCCGAGCCGATGGCCTCGCCGGGCGCGGCGTGCCTCGCGCTCGCGTGGGAGCATCGACGGTTCCTGGGCCTATAGCAGCGAAGGGACGCCATGTCGTGGGTCGACCGGCACCGCGGGCTGACCGCGAGCCAGCGCGATTGGCTGCGGCACCGGGAGCACCTGCAGCGGCATCGCTACGAGCTCGGCCGGCGCGCGGTCGAGCTGTACCCGGATGCGATGCGCGTTGCCGGCACGCCGCTACTGACCCGACCGGAGTGGCTGCCGGCGGAGCCGATCCCGCTCGACGCGATCGACCTCGACTTCACCCCGCACGTGCCCTGCGCCGGCCTGGTTGGTGACGATCCGAGGGGCGCCGGCGTGCGTCCCGAGCGGGTGGATGGCTCCCGCTGCCCGACGTACTCGGCTGCGATGGCCGAGTTCGCAGCCCCGTCGGTGTTCGAGAACCGGTCGACGTATCGGCTGCTCTCGGCCGATCTGAGTGGTCCGCGCGGGCGGTTGGCGTTCGGGCGGGGCAGCTACTTCGACGGGATCGACGTCGGTGAGGCGTCCGCGCACGAGTATGCGGCGGCCCGGCTCAACGGGTCGGCGCTGCCGTTGCGGACCGCGATCGGTGACCCGTGCGACCCGACTCGGCGTCCGATGAATCTGGCGATCAGCGCGCTCACGGTGCGGCATGATCGCACGACCGGCGACGCAACGTTCCTGCTGCACTGGCGCGACCCGGCGAAGGTCGGTCACGCCGGCGGCCTGCACATGGTGATCCCGGTCGGGATCTTCCAGGCGTCGTCGGACCAGCCGTGGAACGAGCGCAACGACTTCTCGCTGTGGCGCTGCATGCTGCGCGAGTACGCCGAGGAGCTGCGCGGCGAGTCCGAGGACCACGGCAGCGACCACGTCGCCATCGACTACGACTCCCATCCGTTCTTCGCCCGGATGACCGAGGCCCGGCGGGCTGGTGAGATCCGCGCGTGGGTCCTCGGTCTCGGCGTCGACCCACTCACCCTGGCCACCGACCTGCTCGCCGTCGTCGTGTTCGACGCGGCCGTGTTCGATGACCTGTTCTCTGCCGCGGGAGGGGCCAACGCCGAAGGCGACATCAGCCGACCTATACCCCTGGTGTCTGGAGAGGTTGAACGCTTCACCGTCAACGAGCCGATGCAGGCCGCAGGCGCAGCCACGCTGTCGCTCGCGCCGAGAGTGGTCGACGACGCAATACAGCGGGATCATCACGTGGCTGGCTCGGTGGCCGCGTCGTCGGAAGGTGCTGGCCCCGGGGTCCTCGGCCCGGGGGAGCCGGGCACAGCGGAGGAGCCAGGACACGGCGGATGATCAGACCAACCCTCAGCCCCCCGGCTCCAGCAGACAACAGGCCGTTGTACAACCGTCCGTTGTTGGCTGTGACCCGCACTGCTCGGTGACTCTCATGGGGAGCAATACTTGAAACCTGTGGATGACGAACCAGGAGCTGCGGCGGAGCGAGGGGCCGTACCCTCCCGGTGATCTCTGAGCCATCAAGCAAGATCGGCGCGCCAACGCCGGTCGGGAAGGGTA
>JALYQB010000443.1 GCA_030856045.1 Actinomycetota bacterium | reverse complement strand
CGGCCGCAGTCACCTCAGGGTTTCGGCGGCAGCGCCCGCGACGACGTGGCCGGGAGGCGCCAGCGGAGCGACGAGCCCGGGGAACGCTGCCGTCGTCGTCGCTGGCGTGGTCGGTCACCCGTCAGCGGCGAGGAACCGCAGCGGCATACCTACCGTGGACCGGGTACGTCACCGACGTGAGCTCGGTGACCCTGATCCGCGTCGGTGGATGATGACCAGCGGTTCATCGACGCAGGGCAAGGAGTCGATCGGATGAACGCGGCGCACGGAGCAGTCGACCTGTTCCGGGTGATCGGACATGTGCGGACCCGACATCCCGCACCTGCGGACACGCCGATCCAGTCCCTGCGCGCAACACGGACGAGGAGGCGAGGATCATCGTTCTGCCCGAGTTCTCCGCCGGGCTCGACGGCCTCGCCGGTTTCGACCACGCGTGGCTGATCACGTGGTTGGACCGCGCACCGGAGCCGGAACCGGACCTGCATGTGGTTCCGTTCCTGCTGCACGGCACCGGGCAGCGGGTCGGGGTGTTCGCCACCCGCCACCCGGCACGACCGAACCCACTCGGCCTCAGTGTGGTCCGGATCCTCGATGTGGACGGTGGGATGGTGTGGTTCCGGGGGGTCGACCTGTGCGATGGCACGCCGGTGCTCGACATCAAACCGTGGGAGCAGCACCTCGACGTTCCCGGCTATCCCGACGCCGACGCGATCGCCGCCATCCGCGGCGGCTGGTACCAGACGACGGGGGCGGCGAACCGCCCGCAGCGTCTACCCGGCGGCGACTGAGTGCGGCACGGGCGGACCGGAAGCCGCGTACCTGGCCCTCGACGATCGAGTCCTCGTCGACACCACGGCAGGGTTGCATGTTCCCCCCCATGAACGCCCGATCAGCCTGCTCGGTCCGTCGCCGTTGCTGTTCCCGGACGCGTCGGTCCACGCCAATATCGCGTTCGGTCCGCGGCTTGCCGACGGGAGCACGCCCCAGGCCGATGCCGAGGCACGCCGGCGGTTGCGTGACCTCGACCTCGGTTCGGTCGCTGAACGACGGTTGGGCGATCTGGCCCCTTCGTTGTCACTGCGAGTGGCGCTGGCCAGAGTGCTCGCCGCCGGCCATGACGTGCTGGTGCTCGATGCTCCCTTCGATGCGGTGGGCGGGATCGAAGCGCGACGTGCGCGGAGGCTGCTGCGCCCGCTGCTCTGGGACCGCATCACGGTATTGCTGACCACCGACCGGAACGAGGCATCGGACCTCGCAGACCGCATGGTCGTCCTCGATGCGGGCCGACTGGTCGACGAACAGTGAACGCCGGACACCACCACGTCCGCGCCCGACATCGCGGTGACCGCGATCTTGTTTCGCATTCGCAGTACTGGCAGACTCGGGCGACCGCAGGTGCGTTACTTGGGAGGACTCAATGCCGCAAGCTCGGAGCGTGGGAACTCGTCTGATCGTGCTCGCTGCGACCCTTGTGGTCACGCTGGCCGGCTGCGGTGGCAACCCACAGTCGGCGCCGGCACCGGAGCAACCGGGGGGCGGCGGTGTCAGCGGGCAGATCACCGTGTTCGCGGCGGCGTCGCTGACCGAGGCGTTCACCGAGATCGGGCGGGCCTTCGACGAGGCCAATCCTGGCGCGGAGGTGCGGTTCAACTTCGCCGGCAGCTCCACGCTGGCGCAGCAGATCAGCCAGGGCGCGCCCGCCGACGTGTTCGCCTCGGCGAGCCCGAAGCAGCTGCAGACCGTGGTCGACGCCGGTGCCGCGGGTGAGCCGACGGTCTTCGTCGAGAACCTGCTGCAGATCGCGGTACCGCCCGGTAACCCCGCCGGGGTGACGGACCTCGCCGCGTTCGGCAAGCCCGAGCTGACCATCGCACTGTGCGCCGAACAGGTGCCCTGCGGCGCGGCAGCCCTCGAAGCTCTCCAAGCCGCCGGGGTCACATCGCAGCCCGACACCCTCGAACAGGACGTCAAAGCTGTGCTGACGAAGGTGATGCTGGGTGAGGCCGACGCCGGTCTGGTCTACCGCACCGACGTGATGTCCGCTGGCGGCGGCGTCGAGGGCATCGACTTCCCCGAGGCACAGCAGGCCGTCAACGAGTATCCGATCGTGACGTTGACCGAGGCACCGAACGCCGCCGGCGCCCAGGCCTTCGTCGACTACGTGCGCTCCGAGGACGGCCTGGCGGTGCTGCAGCGCTACGGCTTCGTCACCGACGTCGGATGACCACCACGCACGCGGATCCTGCGGCGCCGCCGACACGGCCTGCGCGGGCACGGGCGCGCCGCTCGGCTCGGACCGGTGGCCTGCCCGCTGTGCTCGTCCTGCCGGCGCTCGCCGGGTTGGCCTTCCTGGTCGTCCCGCTGGCCGGGCTGGTGATCGAGGCGCCGTGGGGCACCCTGCTCGACCGGCTGGCCGAGCCCGCGGTGTTCCAGGCGCTGCGGCTGTCGCTGATCGCGGCGAGCGCCGCGACGGTGGTGTGCCTGGTGTGCGGGGTGCCGCTGGCCTGGCTGCTGGCCCGCAGCGACCTGCCCGGTATGCGTTTCCTGCGGGCACTGGTGACGGTGCCGCTGGTGCTCCCACCGGTGGTCGGCGGGGTGGCGCTGCTGCTCGTGCTGGGCCGCAACGGGGTGATCGGGCAGTACCTGGAGACGTGGTTCGGATTCTCGTTGCCGTTCACCACCGCCGGGGTGATCGTCGCCGAGGCCTTCGTGGCGATGCCGTTCCTGGTCATCGCCGTCGACGGGGCGCTGCGCGGCGCGGACCGGCGCTACGAGGAAGCCGCCGCCACCCTCGGGGCGTCGCGGTGGCTGACCTTCCGCCGGGTGACGCTGCCCCTCATCGCCCCGGGGATCGCCGCCGGGTCGGTGCTGTGCTGGGCGCGCGCACTCGGTGAGTTCGGTGCCACCATCACGTTCGCGGGCAACTTCCCCGGCGAGACCCAGACCATGCCGCTCGCGGTCTACCTGGCGCTGGAGACCGATCCCGAGGCGGCGATCGTGCTCAGCCTCGTGCTGTTCGCCGTGTCGGTGATCGTGCTCGCCAGCCTGCGGGACAAGTGGATCAGCCCGACCGCCACATGAACCCCGACACCACATGACCCTGCAGGCGCAGCTCATCGTCGATCGTGGCACCCGGTTCACCCTCGAGTTGGAGTTCGCCGCCGAGCGCGGCGAGACGATCGGACTGCTCGGGCCCAACGGTGCCGGCAAGAGCACCGCGCTGCGCACCCTGGCGGGCCTGCTGATGCTGTCGTCCGGACGCATCGAGCTGGACGGGCACGTACTCGACGACGCCGCGGCCGGCACGTTCGTGCCTCCGGAACGTCGCCCGGTGGGGGTGGTGTTCCAGGACTACCTGCTGTTCCCGCACCTCTCGGCGCTGGAGAACGTCGCGTTCGGGCTGCGCGCCCGCGGGATGGACCGCCACACCGCCAGGGCACGTGCCCACGACTGGCTGCACCGGGTCGGCCTCGGCGACCACGCCCGCTCCCGGCCACGGGCGTTGTCCGGCGGGCAGGCCCAGCGCGTCGCACTCGCCCGCGCACTGGTCACCGACCCGCGGCTGCTGCTGCTCGACGAGCCCCTCGCCGCGCTCGACGCCGGCACCCGCACCGAGGTCCGCTCGGACCTGCGCCGCCACCTCGTCGACTACCCCGGCACCACCGTGCTGGTCACCCACGACCCACTCGACGCCACGGTGCTCGCCGACCGCCTGCTGGTGATCGAGGACGGGCGGATCGTCCAGCACGGCACTCCCACAGAGATCGCGCAGCACCCACGCACCGACTACGTCGCCCAGCTCGTCGGCGTCAACCTCTACCGCGGAACCAGCCACGACACTCTGGTCACGCTGGTCGCAGGCGGCAGCCTCACCACCGCCACGCCCCGCAC
>JALYQB010000433.1 GCA_030856045.1 Actinomycetota bacterium | reverse complement strand
AGGTGGGTGCGTGGTCGTCGTCGAGGGTGACGATGATGCGGTCGAGATTGCCCAGGACCTGCTGGTTCATCTCGACCAGGCGGTCCTGGCCGCGGGCCTGGGCGGCGGTGATGAGCTCGATGACCTGCTGGCGGTGGCCGCGGTGCTGGGGCAGGAACTCCGCGGTCGTGACGAACATCGGGCAGGTCAGACACGCGTTGGCGTGCGGGCAGGTCTTCTGGACCGGTAGTCCGCAGAACCCGTTGGGCAGCGCTTGGGTCGCGCGGCCGAGGCGCTGCTTGGCCCAGGCGGCCTCGGCCAGTGGCCCGGCGGGGTCGACGACGATGGCGTGACCGGTGATGTCGACCTTGCGGGCGGCTTCCCAGTGGCGGCGGACGGTGGTGTCGTGCAGCTGGGCGTAGTGCGCGGTCATCTGCGGCGAATCGTGGTCGAGGATGCGCCGCACGACCTCCTGCGGGACGTCCCGGTTGATCAATCGGGTGCCCAGGGTGTGTCTCCACTGGTGCGGGGTCAACGCCACCGGCCTGCCGTGGGTGTCGCGGACCTCGCAGCAGGCCAGCCACCGATATAGCGCGAGCCGGTAGGTCGAGGAAGCGGTCGGTGTCGCGCTGGCGGGGTTCTTCGTCGGCCGCGGGAACAGCACCGGCGCATCCTCGACGCGTGCCTGCTGCTCGGTGATCAGCGTGTGGAGCTGTTCATCGATCGGGACCAGCGCCTGGCGTTTCATCTTGTGGTTGTCGTAGCGCAGGTAGGGGGCGCCGTCGGCGTCGGTGACCAGGCAGTCCCGGGGCAGGCTCAGCGCGTCGGTGACGCGCAGACCGGCCCGGATCAGGATCAGGGTGACCAGCCGGTGGGCCGGGTTGGTGAAGCGCGCGAGGTTGGCGGGGTCCTCGATCTGGGTCATGACCTGCTCGGCCAATGCCCGTGGCGGGCGCTCGGCGCGTCGGGGGAAGTCGTCGGTGAACACCAACGCGGTGGCCGGTAGTGAGTCATCCCAGTGGTGCTGGCGGACCGCGTGCAGGAACGCGTTGAGCCCTCCGATGTGGTCGCCGTGGCGTTGTCGCCCGGCCAGCTCGGCGTGCAGGTCGGCCAGGTAGCGCTCGATCACCGACCGGTCGATCCCGGCGAGCGCGGTGATGCCGATGCGCTGGCAGAACACCGCGAATCGGGTCAGTGTGAGCAGTCCGCGGCTGGCGACCGGTAGCCCGAGCCCGGTGCCCAGCCGCCAGCGCAGCCACCGTTTGACCAGGTCCCGCAGCCATGGCTGCGGGATCCTGGTGAACCTCAACTGCTGGTTGCCGGTGAACCCGAGGCGGCGCATCTGCCACACGTCGCGGCCGAACTCGGCCTCCCAGCCGCCGGCGTCGGCGAGGTCGCAGACCTGGCGGCGAGCGTAGATCAGCAGCGCCCGCGGACCGCCGTCGCGCGGCGCCGGCCGACCGATCTGGGTCCTCCACTCGTCCTCGGCCCGGTCCAGCAACGACACCGTGTTCGTCGCGGCCAGGAGCCTCACCAGCGCCATGACCACCGCCGGTAGCGTCTTCGTGCTGGGCTGGTCACGGCGGCACTGCAACGCGTACTGGATCTCCAGGCGCAGCTGTGGGCCGAGCCGATCCAGCCGGATGATCTCCTCCTCGGTGGTCGCGACCTCGGCGAACCCGCGGACGAAGACCTCGACGTCGGGCCGCCCGTTGACCTTCCAGGTGTTGGCGTGGCTGTGGCAGAACAGCAGCGTCGCCTGCGGCCACAACTGGCAATGATCGATCCGGCAGACCGCGCCGGGTGCCGGTGGCCGCAGCGCTGCCCACGGGGCCGTCCAGTCGTCCGGGTCGGGCGAGCCGGCGCGGTCCCACCGCTGATGATGGAGCTGACACAGTCCGCCGCGGGCGACCCCGAAGCCGCATCCGAGGATCCGACACTCCGCGTTCGGACGCTGCCGGTGCCACCGGGGATCGGTGGTCGCGGCGAACACGTCCAGGTCGGGGCGGCCCTCGCCGACCCACCGCAGGTGATGGCCCTGGCAGAGGCCATGCCCACGAGCGGGCCGTCGGCAGTCCACAACCCGGCAGGCGCCGCCGCCGAACACCGGGTCCTCGGCGGGAAAGACGAGCACGTCGGCGTGAAACTCGGGGCGGACGCGCCGAGTAGCCGCTCCAGCACCCGACAGTGCGGGCTCGGCGACCGGACCGGTGACGGCGCGCTCACAGCGCCACCGCCGGGCCGGTGAACCAACCCGACTGCTCCAGCACCTGGCGGGCGTCTTCGACGCTCAGGTGTCCGTAGACCTCGACGGTCGTGGTGACCGAGGCGTGGCCGAGCAGCGTGCTCACCACCTCCACCGGGGTGCCCGCGCGCAGCAGCCCGGTGGCGTAGGTGTGGCGGCACCAGTGCGGGTCGAAGTCCACCCCGGTCCGCCGGCGCAGCCGTTTGACCAGGTCATAGACCGCGGCGTAGGTCAACGGGTGACCGCGTGGTTCGCCCCAGAGGTTGACGAACACGTAATCGCTGTCCAGCTCGCCGTACTCGCCGTGCAGGTAGTCGGCGTAGAGCCGGACCAGCCCGGCGCTGGTCGGGATCGTCCGAGGCTGCACCGACTTGGCGCGGGCGCCGTTGTCGTTGATGCGTGACACCACCGCGACCGTCCGCTCCGCCGCGGCCCAGTCCTCGTGCCGCAGCCCCAGCGCCTCCCCGATCCGCATCCCGGTGTCGTGCAGCACCGCGAACAGCAACCGGTCCCGCAGCCGATCACAGGCGTCCAGGATCGCCTGCATCTCGACGGAGGACAGGACCCGCGGGTGCTTGCGCGGCACCTTCAACCCGATCACCCGCCGCGCGGCCGGCTGGGATTTGCTGATG
>JALYQB010000422.1 GCA_030856045.1 Actinomycetota bacterium | reverse complement strand
CGAGCACCCCGCGCCGCGCCCGGCACACGCCGGTTATCGTCGCGGGGGTGTCGGCTGCCGTCTCGACCGCTGAGGAGCCGCTGCTCCTGGGGCTCGACGTCGGCAGCAGCCGGATCAAGGGGCTTCTGGTGGACCGGGCCGGTGAGGCGCGGGGCTTGGCCTCCGGGAAGACGCCGTTCTCCTCGACGGCCGACGGCGTCGAGATGACCGTCGAGGCATTCCGGGAGGCTCTGGCGGGGGTCCTGGCCGGCCTGGGCCTCGACCGGAGGCGGGTGGCCGGTGTCGGGGTCGCCGGCATGGCGGAGAGTGGAGCGCCCTTCGACGCGCGGCTGCGGCCGATGGGACCGGTCATCGCCTGGTACGACCCGCGGGGTGGCGGGACGGTCGAGCGTTTACAGGAGCGGTTCGGTGACGATCTGGCGGTGCGGATCGGTCAGCGGCTGCGCACCGTGTCGTCGGTGGCCAAGCTCGGCTGGGTGGCCGAGCACGCTGCCGGCCCGCCGCGGCGGTGGCTCGGGGTCCCCGAGCTGTGCCTGTTCGAGCTGTCTGGGATGCAGGTCAGCGAGCACTCCCTCGCCGCCCGCACGGGCTGCTATGACGTGGCCACACGCGCCTACCTGCCCGAGGTCGTCGAGGTCCTGGGGCTGGCCGTCGACGTCTTCCCCCCGGTGCGCGCCGCCGGGGAGGCCATGGGCTGGGTCTCGGCGGCCGGGGCGGGCTGGTCGGGCCTGCCCCAGGGCATCCCGGTCACGATCGCCGGCCACGACCACCTGGCCGGGGCCGAGGGCGTCGCGGCGCGGGAGGACGACCTTGTCAACTCGGTGGGCACGGCCGAGACGGTGCTACGCCGCCACCGCACGGTGCCCGACCTCGAACAGTCCCGGTCGCTGGGGCTGGCGGTCACCGTGCGCCCCGGCGGGTCGGAATGGGTGGTGCTCGCCGGCGCCGCCCGCGCCGGTCTGATCCTCGACGCCGTCGCCCGCACCCTGGGCCGGGCGCCCGACCAGCTCGACGACCTCGCCGAGCCGGCCGGCGAGGCGGGAGCGGCGCTCGACCTGGCTGCCCTGCGCGGCAGCATCGACGAAGGCAACAGACTCGAGCTGCCGCCCGGATCGCCGGGTGAGATCTGGAACGGCCTGCTCCACGCCCTGGCCGCCCGCACCGCGGAAGCGGCCGACCGCCTGGGTGAGCTCCTCGGGCCATCCCGCCGGATGATCGTGTTCGGCGGCGGCAGCGTCAGTATCCCCTGGCTACGGGCCAAGGCCCGCTCGCTACGGCTGCCCGTGCTCCGTCTCGCCGCGAGCGAGGCGGCGGCCAGAGGCGCCGCGATCACCGCCGGCGTGGCGGCAGGATGGTGGCCAGGCACGCCATCGGCGCCCCTCGCCCCGCTCGAGCCGTGGTGAAAGTCGCTGCCGAGGACGGCGGCTCGCGCCGCCTCGAGCGGCAGACCCTCCTGGACTTGGCTGCGGATCGTCGCTGACATGTTGACATAACTACGTAACTACGTAACTACGTAACTACGTGTCGGTGACCATCACCGAACGGCTCGCGGAGCTGGAGCAGCGGGTAGCCACGCTGGAGGGCGGCGCCTCGCCCGGTCCTTCCGGTTCGACTCCGCGCACCGCGCAGGACACGTTCTGGGCGTTGGAGGGACTGCGCGACCGCGCGCCGGCCGACACCGCGGGCGCAGTGCTCTTCACCGGGTTCGTCGACCTGCCGACCGGTGAGCACTACGAGTGGCAGACCGGCCATCCGGTCGAGGAGCTGGTTCACCGAGAGCTCGATCAGGACTGGGCGGACACCGCCGCCTGCCTCGCCGCGCTCGGTCATCCGGTCCGGCTCCTGCTGCTGCACGCAATCCTGCACGGCACCCGGACCGCAGCGGAGCTCACCGGCCTGGATGGTGTCGGCACGACCGGGCAGATCTACCACCACCTCCGGCAGCTGACGAGCGCGCGCTGGCTGCGCACCACCTCCCGCGGCCAGTACGCCGTGCCGCCGGAACGCGTGGTGCCGCTGCTGACCGTGCTGGCCGCCAGCCGCTGATACCCGACCGGAAAGAGTTCGACCATGCGTGCTCTCCTCAGCCGACGAACGGTGACGAAGGCGGTCGCGGCCGTTTCCCGGCTGCCTTCGCCTGGGCCACGGTCCGAACCGGACGTCGTGTCGCAGCTTATCGCATCGCTGACCGGGAAGCCGGACTCCGGGGAGGACTGACACCAGGCACGATCGATCACGAGCCTGATCCGGTTGCAACACCGACGTCAGTGCGCGACCTTCACCCACGACGGGTCGCGGACACCGGGGCGATACGGAGCGTCGCAGCGCTTGGCGACCACTCCCGCCAGCCGATGGCGCCGGGTGGCCGAGAGCAGCGAGGGACCGTCGTCGTAGACGGGCGAGACCGCGACGCGCTCCGCGCCGTCGACCCCGACCCGTTCGAGGGTGGCCCGCCGCTCGTCGAGCGGCCGGTGCAGCAGCGGCACACCGTAGAGCCGCAGCACGTCGAAGACCATCAGCACAGCTCTCCGAACCGGGGCGCGTATATGGTGCCCACCACCACATACGCGCCCCGATTCGACCGATCGGGCGGCCAGTGCGGTGCGGGACGGCACGCCGCCGTCGAGCACGATGATCTCGCCGTCGAGCAGGCCGTCGCCGATCCGGTCCGCCAGCCCGCCGAACTCCGGGAAGGACGCGGTGACGTCCTGCCCGACGCCCGAGGTGAGCCGTAGCGCTCCGCCGGTGATGTCGGCGAGCACCCGCAAGCCCGCCCATTTCACCTCGTAGCGCCACTGCGAACCCTTCGGGAGCAGGCCCGGGGTGGCGAACATCGGTCGCACCGGACCATCCTGGACCACACGACCGACGGCAGGCACGGCGCAACGCGGGAAAGAGGCTGACGAATGCGGTCGATCTGGAACGGGGCGGTGTCCTTCGGGTTGGTCAGCGTGGCGGTGCGGGTCTACGCGGCGACGACCAACCACGACATCCGGTTCCACCAGGTGCACGGCGCCGACGGCGGCCGGATCCGCTACAAGCGCTTCTGCGAGGTGTGCGGCGCCGAGGTCGCGCACGTGGACATCATCAAGGGCTACGAGACTGAGACCGGCGAGCTGGTCACCCTCGACGACGACGACATGGCCACCCTGCCGACCTCCACCGACCGGCAGATCGAGGTGGTGGAGTTCGTCCCTGCCGAGCAGGTGGACCCGCTGCTGCTGGACCGCAGCTACTACCTGGAGCCTGACCCCAGGGCGGCCAAGCCCTACGCGTTGCTGCGCGAGGCGCTGCGCCAGACGGACCGCATGGCGGTGGCGAAGGTGGCGTTGCGGCAGCGGGAGACCCTGGCGCTGCTGCGGGTGCGAGGTCAGGTGATCGTGATGCAGACGATGTTGTGGCCGGACGAGGTTCGGGAACCGGACTTCGAGATCCTGCGCGACGAGGCGCCGCTGCGTCCCCAGGAGCTGGAGATGGCCGCCACTCTGGTGGGCACCATGGGCGCCGACTTCGACCCGGCGCAGTTCGACGACGAGTACAAGAAGGCCGTCGAGGGCCTCATCGACCACAAGCTCAGACACGGCAGCGCGCGCCCGGTGCCCGCCGCGGCCGAGCGTGGCGGCGAGGAGATCTCCGACCTGCTCACCGCGCTGCAGCGCAGCGTCGCGGAGGCGTCCGGGCGCAAGACCCCGGTCCCGGCGCAGCGGGAGGCCGCCACGTCGGCGAAGCCCACGGCGCGCAAACCGGCGACGCGCAAGCCCAGCACCCGCAAGCCCGCCGCGAAGAAGGAGTCAGACGCCGCCCCGCGAGCCCGGCGCGGGTCCTGACGCGGCACGGGGGATCCGCAGGCTGACCGTGGTGCCCACGCCGGGCTCGGCGGTCGCCGTCGTGGCGTCGTCCGTCACGGTGATGAGGCAGTCGTCCCCGTCCGTGACGGCCAGGAGCGTGACGGTGCCGCCGAGCGGCTCGTCCTCGATGCGCTCCACCGCGTTCTCCACCAGCCGCTGCACCGCCAGGAACGGCAGCGCGACGCCCAGGACGTCCGGCTCGATCCGGGTCCGCACCTGCAGCCGGTCCCCGAAGCGGGCCTGCTGCAGCGCCAGGTACCGCTCGACGTGGTCGACCTCGTCGGCGACCGTGCCGGCCGCCTCACCCTCGAAGCAGCGCAGCGAGTAGCGGGTGAAATGGGCGAAGTCGTGCAGCAGCTCCCGAGCGCGGGCGGGGTCGGTGCGCACGAGGGCGGCGATGGCGCTCACCGCGTTGGAGAGGAAGTGCGGGGAGATCCGCGCCCGCAGCGCGGCCACCTCCGCGCGGGCTCGTGCCACGGCCTCGTCCAGCTCGTGCTGGTCGGCCGCGTCCGGAGTGGCACCGAGCAGCACCGGGGCCCGGACCGCCGCGGGGTGCTTGCCGGGCCGCAGGCCGCGCCACGTGGGGTGACCGAGGCGCCCGTCCGGGGTCCAGCGCCGGTAGGAGACCTCACCCAGCAGCTGCGGTGCGACCCAGCGGGCGGGCGGCACGTCATCGACGAACGGGCTCGTGCGCTGTTCCAGGCCGGTCAGCAGCGCCAGCAGCTCGCCGCGCATGGCCTGGGTGAAACCGGTGCCGACGCGGCCGGCGTACCGCAGTCCCCGCTCGGTCGGCACCCCGACCAGCAGCGAGGCGAGACCGCGGGTACCGGGGACCCACCCGCCGATGATCACTTCCTGGGTGTGCCGCAGCGCGGTCTCCACCCAGCTCCGTGAGCGGCGGCCGGGCTGGTAAGTGGAGTCGGCGCGCTTGGCGATCACGCCGTGGAGGGCGTACTGCGCCGCGGTGTCCAGGACGGCCTGTCCGTCGGTGTCCAGGAAGGACGGTGGCAGCACCATCGGCCCGGCGGCGAGCCCGAGCTCCTCGAGCAGCTCCCGGCGCTGCCGGTACGGCAGCTGGAGTGTGGAGCGGTCGTCGAGGCGGAGGATGTCGAACACGTAGTAGGCCACCGGCACCCGCCGCAGCAGCCCGTCCGAGGGGCGTGCCACATTCCTGCGGCGCTGCAACCGCGCGAAGCTGGGCCTGCCACAGGCGTCGAGCGCCACGAGCTTGCCGTCCAGCAGCATCCTGCGCCGCCCTGCGAGCACGTCGATCTCGGGGTAGCTCGTGGGCTGAGCGTTGAGCAGCCGCACCCGCCCCGGCTGGACATCGGCGAGGGACCGGATGCCGTCCCAGGCGAACTCGAAGGCCCACTGCGGGCCTGCCGGGAGGGGACCTGAGGTGGCCAGCATGGGACGCACCACCGCGTTCGCCATGGATCCCTCACATCAGGCCGACGACGCCCACACCCCTGGTCGCAGTGTAGACGTCGAGCTGCCTCCACCGCCGCACGCGCTTGGTCGATGTGCGGGCCACCGAGGTGGCGTTGCGGTCCTGCGTGCGCTCGCGTGGGGCCCGCAGCCGTGAGTTGGCTCATGACGCCGATGATGTCCGCTGGACGAGTCCCCGTATTGTATGTACAGTGTGCGTACGAACAAGGAGGTCCCTCATGTCTCGGGATACCGCTGAGCAGCGCGCAGCCCGCCAGTCCAGGATCAACCTTCGCGCCAGCGCCCGCCAGGAGCAGTTACTCAAGCAGGCTGCGGCGGCGACGGACCGCACCATGACCGACTTCGTGCTGGAGAGCGCGGTGATCGAGGCGGAGCGCGTGCTCGCCGACCGCCGGTGGTTCCTCATCAGCGACGAGCAGTGGGACGAGTTCCAGCACCTGCTGGAGCAGCCGGCCCGCGACCTGCCGAGGCTGCGTGCCTTGCTGGCCAAGCCCTCCCCGTTCGCTGACGAGGAGTAGTAGGAGTGGCCGGCAAGCCGTGCGCGCCGCGGAAGCTGATGAGAGCGGACGTGCGGGAGGGGTTCGACAGCGGAGCGCCGGAGCTCGATGAGTGGCTCTGGCGCTTCTCCTGGCAGAACCAGCGGGCCAACAATTCGGTCACCTACGTCAGCGTGCTCGACGGGCGGGTGGTCGGCTACTACGCCATCGCGGTGGCGAGCGTGACCAGCGAGTCGGCGCCCGTTCCGGTGGCCAAGGGCGCGCCGAGGCAGGTGCCGTGCCTGCTGCTGGCGCGGCTGGCCGTCGACCGGAGCGTGCAGGGGTTCGGTCTCGGCCGGGGTCTGCTCGTCGACGCGCTGAGACGGACCGTGGGTCTCGCCGACTCGGTAGGTATCCGGGCGCTGCTGGTGCATGCCCGGGACGATACGACTCGCCGGTTCTACCTGGCGCAGGCGGAGTTCCTGGAGTCGCCGTCGGATCCGCTGCACCTGCTGTTGCCGGTGAAGGACATCGTGCGCGCCCACACACCGTGATCTGCTGGTCATTGCGCTGAGTTCGACGAGATGTGATCCAGACGTACTGGCAGGGCGGTACGGTCCTTATATGGGCGACACGAGCCGGACGCGGCCCACGGCCCACGCCTTGCCCGAGTTCGACCGTCCGCCCTTGACGGAGGTCGCCCTCGGTGTGGTCTTCGAGCCCGTCGAGATCGGTGTGGTCGGGCTCGGCGAGCTGTACCAGCGGTGGCGT
>JALYQB010000403.1 GCA_030856045.1 Actinomycetota bacterium | reverse complement strand
CGGGAGCCGTGTTGCTGGAACCAACCCGGGGTGTGCTGCTCCTCGCAGAGCGCGAGCAACCGGTCGCGCTCCGCGCCCGTCGCCCGGCACACCGCCAGGAAGGCCGCCACGTGCACCGCGGTGGCGTGGCGCTTGCCCGACAGCAGCCGCGACACCCAGCTCGGTGACCAGTCGAGTAGTGTCGCTGCCTCCTTACCGGTCAGCCCGGCGTGCCCCATCGCCCGGCGCAGTCCCTCGCCGAGTTCCCGGCTGCGGATCGTCGGCTCTCGGTCTCGCATGATGACCTCCTGCGGAGACCCTAGACCTGCTAGCCGACAGATTCCAAGCAGCAGCACTCACCTCGTGACTGAGATGGGTATTGCGTGCCACGGGGTCAACCGGTTTGCCTGATCGTCAGCGGGATAGCGGATCTCGCTGAACCTCCAGGAGGTATCCGATGGACACCATCTCGCCAGTGCTCGTCGACGCGTTCCACCTGCTGTGCACGGATCTCTACGAACATCTGGGCGAGGCGGAGCTCCTGGCGAGCAAGGATCGTGAGTGGCGCCGCGAGGACATCGACTCGGCGCGCAAGCTGATCCCCGACCTGGTGGTCGTCATCCGGGGGTTGCTGATCGAGCATCAGACGCAGTCCAGCGGCGACTGCCGGATCTGCTCGTCGAAGTGGCCCTGCCCGGTGGTGACGACGATCCACGCACTGGTGAAGGATCCGGACCGGGAGTTCGTCGCGCTCGTCTGCCGGGCGAACGAGGATGGGTAAGCAGGTGGAGGCATGCTCACAGGGCCACCGGGGGCACGGTGGCCGCTGCGCTGAGCTCGTGCCAGCGCACCGTCCGCTCGAGCTCGGCGTACACAGTGCCGGCCCGCAGGGTGAGGAACAACTCTCGCAACCCGCGCGGGTCGCCGCAGGAATGGCGCACCTCTCCCGGCGGGCCCGTCCGGTGCTCGACAGGGTCGTCGAGCACCGTGACGTCCCAGCCCCGTGGTTCGAGAGGGCGGACGAGATTGGCACGGATGAAGCCTGCGCTCCCGTGATGGGTTGGACGGGTCACGACAGGCGCAGCGTGCGGGCGGCGAGGACGCCGGCACCGGCCGCCCACGCGAGCAGCACGCCCAGCGCCCCCCAGGGTGTACTGCCGCCGACGAGCGCCTCCCGCAGTCCCTCGGCGAGCGCGCCCGACGGCAGCACGGTCACGAGCGCGGCGAGCGGATCGGGCAGCGCGGCCACGGGCAGCACGATGCCGCCCGCGACCAGGAGTACCAGCCAGACGGTGTTCGCGAGGGCGAGCACCACGTCCGCCCGCAGCGACCCGCCGAGCAGCACGCCGAGCGCACCGAACGCCGCGGTGCCCACCACGACCAGCGCGAGCGCCGGTGCGATCCCCGCGAGCGACGGACGCCAGCCGAGCAGCAGCGCCACGACCCCGAGCAGGACGAGCTGCACCGCCACCACGCCGAGCACCGCCAGCATCCGCCCCGCCACGAGTGACCAGCGCGGCAGCGCGGTGGCGGCGAGGCGCTTCAGCACGCCGTAGCGCCGGTCGAAGGCCAGTGCGATCGCCTGGCCGGTGAAGGCCGTCGACATGATCGCCAGTGCGAGCACCCGCGGCGTCACCTCGGCCACTCGCGGCTCGGCGAGCGGTACGACGTCGAGCACGGTGAGCCCCACGAGCAGCGCCAGCGGGATGATCATGGTGAGCAGCAGCTGCTCGCCGTTGCGCAGCGTCAGCACGAACTCGGTCCTCGCCTGCGCGGCGAGCATGCGCAGTACCGGGCCCCGGCCGGGGGCGGGGGTGAACGTGCCGGCGGGGAACGTCACGGCCGCAGCTCCCGCCCGGTCAGCTCCAGGAACACGTCCTCCAGGCTGCGCCGCTCGACCCGGAGGCTGTCGGCGAGCACGCCCTGCTCCGCGCACCACATGGTCACCGCGGCCACGAGCTGCGGGTCGATGCCGCCTTCGACGAGGTAGGACCCCGGCTGCGGCTCGCTGAGCCGGGAGCCCGCCGGCAGCACGGTCGCGAGCAGGGTGAGGTCCATGCCCGCCCGGGCACCGAATCGCAGCTGCTGCTCCGCCCCGCCTGCCGTCAGCTGGGCGCAGCTGCCCTGCGCGACCGACCGGCCGCAATCCATGATCACGACGTCGTCGGCGAGCGCCTCGGCCTCCTCCATCGCGTGCGTGGTGAGCAGCACGCTCACCCCGTCGGCGCGCAGCGCGCGGACGAGCTCCCACACGAGCCGCCGCGCCTGCGGGTCCATCCCCGCGGTGGGCTCGTCGAGGAACACCAGCTCCGGGCGGCCCACCAGCGCGCACGCGAGCGCGAGGCGCTGCTGCTGTCCACCGGAGAGGCGCTTGTAGGGCAGCCGGTCGACGCGGTCGAGGCCGAGCACGCCGAGTAGCCAGCCCACCGGCAGCGGTTCGGCCGCGCACGCCGCCACCAGCGACAGCATCTCACCCGCCCGCACCCCCGGGTACGCGCCGCCGCCCTGCGGCATCACGCCGACGCGGGGGCGCAGCGCGGCGGAGTCGGCGACCGGGTCGAGGCCGAGCACCCGCACGGTCCCGCCGTCGGGTCGCCCGAACCCCTCGCACGTCTCGACGGTCGTGGTCTTGCCCGCCCCGTTGGGGCCCAGCAGGGCGAGCACGGTGCCGCGGCGCAGTGTCAGGTCGAAGCCATCGACGGCGCGCACCCGGCCGAAGGTCCGCACCAGACCCCGTACCTCGACCGCGGGCGTGCTCACGACGTCAAAGCCTATGTGGGTCGATGGCCGTCGCGCCGCCGGACCTCGGGGGTGGGCAGGACGAACACGTCCAGCGCCGACGGTGTGCGCCCCCGAACGACGAGCAGCGGGACGACCAGTGCCACGAGGGCGGCGGCGATCGCGGCGGGGATGACCCACGCGCGGAACAGGAAGTCGGCGCCGGTGGGTGCCACGACGACGGCCAGGAACGTGGAGCCGATCGTGGCGCTGACGCGGAACACCGCGGTCGTCGCGGCCGCGGCCAGCGGGATCGCGGCCCACAGCAGGTACCACGGGTGCACCACGGGCCCGAGCAGGACGACCGCGCCGAGCCCCACTCCGACTCCGGCCACCGGTCCGGTGCGGCCCCGGAAGCAGCGCCACAGCAGCACCCCGCAGACCGCGGCCGATGCCGCCAGCCCGACGCCGCGGGTGAGCCCGAGCACCGACGTGGTGTGGTCGCCCAGCCCGAGCCACGTGCCGAGCCGACCCCCGAGCAGGCCGAGATCGGTGCTGGCCGACATCCAGCTGCGGATGTCAGTGGGGACGGCGAGCGTCTGCGTCCAGCCGAAGCCCAGCCCGCTGGCCAGCGTGATCCCGACCGCGACTACCGCGGCGACCGCACCCGTCACCGCCGCGGCGCCCAGCAGGTCCCGCACGCGGCCGCCCTGCCGGCGGGCGAGCCAGACCCCGACGAAGGCGAGGGCCAGCGCGGCGGGCAGCTTCACCATGGCCGCCGTGGCGATCAGCGCCGTCCCGCCGAGCAGCGAAGCGCCTATCACCGGCCTGCCCGATACTGGTTCACGCAGCGCGAACTCCAGGCCGAGCAGCATCAGCCCGATCATCAGTGCCTCGTTGTGGACACCGCTGACGAGGTGGAAGAGCACCAGCGGGTTCGCCGCGCCCAGCCAGAGCGCGCACACCGGCGACGTGCCCGCGCGCCGCGCGAGTCGGGGCAGCGCCCACACGATCATCGCGATCCCGGCCACCGCGAGCACCCGGTGCAGGATCGCTCCGAGCACCACGTCGTCCCCGGCGATCACGGCGATCGGGCGCCCTAGGGTGAGGAACAGCGGCCCGTACGGCGCCGGCGTGTTCCGCCACACGGTCGGGATGCCGCGCACGAGCGGGTCGTCCACCCCGAAGGCGTCCGCGGGCCCGATCTCGTACGGGTTCAGCCCACGGGCGGCCTGTGCCGCCTGCGCGAGATAGCTGTAGACGTCGCGGCTGAACATCGGCGGCGCGAGGAGCAGCGGCACCACCCACATCACGAGCGTGCGGTCGAGCTGCGCGCGAGAGGGCAGGCGCCGACGCCCCGGTGCGGCCAGCGCGCCCAGCCACAGCCACGCCAGGACGACCATGAAGATGCCGGTGTAGGCGACGGCGAGGGACGCAGTCGGCATCCGGGTGAACAGCCCCAGGACGGGACGCCCGGCCACAGGGTTGTCCAGCACCGGGGCGGTGCCCGCGCCGAGGGCGCCGACCGCCATCAGCAGCGAACCGACGGTCCCGAACCGGCGCAGGACGTCGAGCGTGCGCACCTCGCCGGCGTTCAGCGGACCCGGCGGGGCCGGTCGCGGGGAGGAAGCCGAGGGTGTCGCCGCGCTGGTCGCCGTCGACACCATGACCGGGAGGGTAACCGGGGCGCACACCGCGGACCGGATCACCGTCACCGGGTAGCGGGCAGCCGCGGAAATTAGTAACATCGACGTTGTGAAAACATCCGGGACGACGGAACCGGCGGCGGTGGCCCCCGATCGGGGGCTGCCCACCACCGGCGACGGGCGCACCCGGGAGGCCGTTGCCCGCATCGTGCTGGAGCACGGGCCGATCTCCGCCGTCGACGTGGCGGCGGCGCTCGGGCTGTCCGCCGCGGCGGTGCGGCGCCACCTCGACGCACTGCTCGCCGTGGGCCAGGCCAGCACCCGGGCGGCTCCCCGCCGGGGACCGCGCGGGCGCGGACGGCCCGCGAAGCTGTTCCTGCTGACCGAGCCGGGGCGTGCGCGGTTCGGGCACGCCTACGACGACCTGGCGGTGGCCGCGCTGCGGTTCCTCGCCGAGAGCAGCGGTGACGACGCCGTGCGGTCGTTCGCCCAGCGCCGCGTCACCGACATGGTCGAGCGGCACCGCGAGGCCGTGAGGGCCGTGGACGACCCCGCGGGTCGCGCCGATGTCCTCGCCCTCGCGCTGAGTGCACAGGGTTACGCTGCGTCGACCCAGCAGGTCGGCAACGGCGCCCAGCTCTGTCAGCATCACTGCCCGGTCGCCCACGTGGCGGCCGAGTTCCCGCAACTGTGCGAGGCGGAGACCGAGGCGTTCGCCGAGGTGCTCGGTACGCACGTGCAGCGGCTTGCCACCATCGCCCGCGGCGACGCGGTCTGCACCACCCACGTCCCGACAGATCCCACCACCACGAAACCGGATGGAGGCGTCTCCGCATGACGACTGCCCCCGAGCAGGATGTGCGAGCGCAGCACGGCCAGGTCGCCCCCCTCACCCAGGAGGAGACGCTCTCCTCATTGGGCCGCTACGAGTACGGGTGGTCCGACTCGGATGTCGCCGGTGCGTCGGCGAAGCGTGGGCTGTCCGAGGCCGTCGTGCGCGACATCTCGTCGAAGAAGAACGAGCCGGAGTGGATGCTGGAGCGCCGCCTCAAGGCGCTGCGGCTGTTCGGCAAGAAGCCGATGCCGTCCTGGGGTTCCGACCTGTCGGGCATCGACTTCGACAACATCAAGTACTTCGTACGGTCCACGGAGAAGCAGGCCGCCTCTTGGGAGGACCTGCCCGAGGACATCAAGAACACCTACGACAAGCTCGGCATCCCCGAGGCGGAGAAGGCCCGCCTGGTCTCCGGTGTCGCGGCGCAGTACGAGTCCGAGGTCGTCTACCACAAGATTCGCGAGGACCTCGAGGAGCAGGGCGTCCTCTTCCTCGACACCGACACCGCGCTGCGCGAGCAGCCCGAGCTGTTCGAGGAGTACTTCGGCACCGTCATCCCGTCCGGGGACAACAAGTTCGCGGCGCTGAACACGGCGGTGTGGTCCGGTGGCTCGTTCATCTACGTGCCCAAGGGCGTGCACGTCGACATCCCGCTGCAGGCCTACTTCCGGATCAACACCGAGAACATGGG
>JALYQB010000392.1 GCA_030856045.1 Actinomycetota bacterium | reverse complement strand
AGCCTGATCATCGCGCCGGCCGCGGTGGCCCGCTCGGCGAGCACCTCGGCGAGCTGCCGCATTCCGCCGCGGACGTACCACGCACCGTAGGTCTGCTCGAGCCACGGGACGACGGCCAGCGCGGCTGGTGCGCGGCGCGGGTCGGAGCCGGAGTAGGTCGCGTAGCGGTCGAGCAGCACGCGCAGCCGCGGGTCGCGCAGGAACCGCGTGCCGGTGGAGCGCAGCGTCCGCCACGGCGCGATCGCCGCGAGATCGTGCACCCGCCGGCTGTAGCGCAGCAGGTCCAGCGGGCCGTCGAGGGGCTCGGACAGGAACGGCCCGCGGACCGCCTGCCAGATCCGGCCGGCGTGCGCGGAGAACGCCGCCCAGTCGGCCGCGGCCGTCCCGCCGAGCTGGTCGCCCAGCGCGTCCGCGACCCGCGTCGGGGGTCCGTTGGGCACCGTGACCCAGGTGCCGTCGGCGAAGCGGTAGGAGAAGGCGGGCTCGACAGGAGCGAGGTCCAGATGGTCGGCGAGCCGCACGCCGGCGGCAGCCACGGTGTCTTCGAAGACCTGCGGCCAGGTCAGCAGGCTGGGGCCGGTGTCGAAGCGGAAGCCGTCGCGCTCGCGGCGCCCGAGCTTGCCGCCCACGGAGTCTGCGGCCTCGCAGACGGTGACCCGATGCCCCGCGGCGGCGAGGCGCACGGCGGCACACAGCCCCCCGACTCCCGCGCCGACCCCGACCACCCTCGCCCCTCGACCGCGACAAGCATCCATGTCGCGGTTCAGAGGACTGGGAGGTAGGTCCGCAGCTCGTGGGGGGTGACGTGGCGGCGGTAGTTGTCCCACTCGGCGCGCTTGTTGCGCAGGAAGAAGTCGAAGACGTGCTCGCCGAGCGCCTCCGCGACCAGCTCCGAGCGCTCCATCTCGACCAGCGCCTCGGACAGGTTCTGCGGCAGCTCCGCATAGCCGGCGGCGCGGCGCTCCTGATCCGACAGCGACCACACGTCGTCCTCGGCGGCGGGGGGCAGTTCGTAGCCCTCCCGGACGCCCTTCAGCCCGGCGGCGAGGACCACCGCATAGGCGAGGTAGGGGTTGCACGCCGAGTCGGGCGAGCGGATCTCGACCCGCCGGCTGGACGCCTTCCCAGGGGAGTACATCGGCACCCGCACCAGCGCGGACCGGTTGGCGTGGCCCCAGCACACCGCGGTCGGCGCCTCACCACCGGTGATGAGTCGCTTGTAGGAGTTCACCCACTGGTTGGTCACCGCGGTGATCTCCCGGGCGTGCCGCAGCACCCCGGCGACGAAGGCCTTTCCGATGGCGGACAGCTCGAACGGATCGGCCTCGTCGTGGAACGCGTTGCCGTCGCCCTCGAACAGCGACACGTGGGTGTGCATCGCGGACCCGGGCTGCTCGGTGAACGGCTTCGGCATGAACGAGGCGCGCGCCCCCTGGGTCATCGCGACCTCCTTCACCACGTACCGGAAGGTCATGATGTTGTCGGCCATCGTGAGCGCGTCGGCGTAGCGCAGGTCGATCTCCTGCTGGCCGGGCGCGTTCTCGTGGTGGCTGAACTCCACCGAGATGCCCATCGACTCCAGCGCCTCGATCGCGTGACGGCGGAAGTGCGGCGCCGCGTCGTGGCTGGCCTGGTCGAAGTAGCCGCCGTTGTCGGCAGGCTCGGGCTCCACGCCTGTGTCCGGCAGCGAGCGCAGCAGGTAGAACTCACACTCCGGGTGCACATAACACGTGAACCCCGCCTCCGCCGCCTTGGACATGCCGCGCCGCAGCACGTGGCGCGGGTCGGCCCAGGACGGCGAGCCGTCCGGCATGGTGATGTCGCAGAACATCCGCGCGGAGTAGTGCTCGCCGCGCGGGGTCTCCCACGGCAGCACCTGGAACGTCGACGGGTCGGGGCGGGCCACCATGTCCGACTCGTACGCGCGGGCGAACCCCTCGATCGCGGAGCCGTCGAAGCCGATGCCCTCGGCGAAGGCGCCCTCCAGCTCGGCGGGCGCCACGGCGACGGACTTGAGGTAGCCGAGCACGTCGGTGAACCACAGCCGGACGAACCGGATGTCACGTTCCTCCAGCGTGCGCAGCACGAACTCCTGCTGACGATCCATGCGGCGCACCCTAGGCAGGGCTCGTTACGGCCATGTTTCGTGACCGGCCGCCGTCGGTGGCCCTACGATTCCCGCATGTCACACCGCGCGCGCCCGTCGTTGCTCGTCCTGCTGATCACGCTGCTCCTCGCGGGCTGCTCCGGGGGCGGTGACGGTGGCGAGGACCTCCCAGCGGGCGCCGACCTGCTCACCCGCTCCGCGGAGGCGATGGCCGCCGTGACGACCGCCCGGTTCTCACTCGGCGTCGAGGGCACCCTCGCGGGCTTCCCCGTGCAGGGGGCGCAGGCGCAGCTGACCCGGGAGGGTGACGCCGCGGGCACCGTCACCCTCGAGCAGGGCGGGCAGGTCAACGAGCTGCAGTTCGTGCTGACCGGTGGCAGCCTCTACCTGCAGGGCCCCACCGGCGGGTTCCAGAAGCTGCCTGCGGCGCTCGCGGGCAGCGTCTACGACCCGTCGGTGATCCTCGACCCGCAGCGCGGCATCCCCGCCCTGCTCCGCGCCGGCACGGCGGCGACGACCGAGGCGCGGGAGCAGGTCGGCGGCGTCGACGCCTACCGCGTGCGTGCCACGTTCCCTGCGGCCGCACTCGGCGGGCTCGTGCCGGGCGCGGTCGCGGACACCACCGGCCAGGTGTGGATCGGGGTGAACGGCTCGCGCCTCGTGCAGGCCCGCTTCCCGCTGCCCGAGGCCACCGCGACCGTGCGGCTCTCCGACTTCGACGCACCCGCGGACATCACACCCCCGTCATGACGGGTCCGCGGCGCGGGCTCGCGTTGGGGGCGGGCGGCGCCGTCGTGCTGCTCGCCGCACTGGACGCGTACGTCGTCGTCAGCGTCCTGGTCGACATCATCACCGACCTGCGGGTGCCGCTGAACCGCCTCGAGCGCGCGACGCCGATCGTGACCGGCTTCCTGCTCGGGTACGTCGCGGCGATGCCGCTGCTCGGCCAGGCGTCGGACCGCTTCGGGCGCCGGGCGATGCTGCAGGCGTGCCTGGTGGCGTTCGCCGCGGGCTCGGTGCTCACCGCGGTCGCGCCCGACCTCACCGTCCTGGTGGCGGGCCGGGTCGTGCAGGGCATCGCCGGGGGCGCGCTGCTGCCCGTGTCGATGGCGCTCGCCGCGGACCTGTGGCCGGACCGCGGCCGGTCCACCGCGCTCGGCGCGCTCGGCGCCGCGCAGGAGCTCGGCAGCGTCCTCGGGCCGCTCTACGGCGTGGCCGTCGCCGCGCTGGTCGGCTGGCGCGGGCTGTTCTGGCTCAACGTCCCGCTCGCGCTGCTGGCCGTCCTCGCCGTGCACGTGAGTGTGCCCCGTGGCGGTGCGAACCCGCGAGGACGGCTCGATCTCGTCGGCGGGGGCCTGCTGGCGACCTCGCTCGCGCTGCTCGTCGTGGGCCTGTACAACCCCGAACCGGGTGACTCGGTGCTGCCGCCGTGGGGCTGGCCCACCATCGGTGCGTCAGCGGTGGCGGCACTCGTGTTCGTGCTGTGGGAGCGCCGCAGCCCGGTGCGCCTGCTCGAGCCCGACGGGGTGGTGTGGCGCCCGTTCCTCGCCGCGCTCGGCGTGAGCCTCGCGGCCGGGGCGGCGCTCATGGTGACCCTGGTCGACATCGTGCTCTACGGGCAGACCGTGCTCGGGCGCGACTCGGCGGGTGCGACGCTGCTGCTCACCCGGTTCCTTGTCGCGCTGCCCGTCGGCGCCGTCCTCGGCGGCCTGCTCGCGGGACGGCTGGGCGACCGGGCCGTGGCCGTCGGCGGGATGCTGGTCGCCGCGGCGGGCTACCTGCTCATCGCGGACTGGCCCGCCGACGTGCTCGCGGCCCGCCACCTGGGCCTGCTGCCGCGGCTGGACAC
>JALYQB010000071.1 GCA_030856045.1 Actinomycetota bacterium | reverse complement strand
AGAGTCGGATGCACACCCGGGGCCATGGACGGGGTGACCACCGCGCCCGGGACATGCGTCCTCCGTGGCGGCTGATGGTCCAACCGGTTCCCACGGTAACGACCGGTGGCGGTTCCGGCCACCCCACAAGCCCTCCCGCGGCAGGCACGAACTCGGCGGCCACCACTCGGAGCCGCACGTTGCGACGCTGACAGATCGTCCGCGGGGCGGCGATCGACGCGGCGCCGGGGCTTGGTTGCCCAGCTGGCCGCCGGTGCCCAGAGCGAGCACACCCAGCGGCGGTGACAGCGGCTTGTCGTGGTTTACCGGCCTCGATATAGCAGCTCGCGTTCCGCAGCGTCAGCGTAGCCTCGTTGTATGAACTGCCGAGTTGGCCTGGCTGTTCCTCGTCCGGTTTGACGTCGGCCAGCAGTCGGGCGGCGTCGTCAAGTTTCTGCTCGATGATGCTCATCGGCTCGCCGAGCATGGCAAGACCACGCGCCTCTTGCTGCGTGACTTCCGCACGTACCTGCTTGGAAAGTTGCCATGGCCCGGTGTAGCCGTGGCGTACTGCGTGCTAACGAATGGCGAAACTGGGCTGGGCGTCTACGACGTGAGTGTTCCTTGTGGTGGGTCTGAAACTCCAGTCATCATTCCGTCCCCTCCACAAATGCCTTTGCTCGCTCCAAGAACTCCCGCACCGCCGGAGCCGTGCTGTGCGGCTTCAAGCGGAGGTAGAGGTCACGGAGATGATCGGCACCTGTGTTGGAATCCAGGGTCTCGGCCAGGTCGATCGACTCCATCCCCAGCGCGGCTGCAGCGTCCAAGTCACGCTGCTTACCCGGCCGGGCACGGGCCTCGGCCAGGCGGGTCACGTAGAGCTGCCGGTCACGGACGAATGAGACGCTGAACTGGGCGATGCCCTCGCTGAGCAGGGTGGCCGCCTGGTCAGACTGGTCGAGGAGCAGGTAACAATTGCCAGCGCCGACGGTGATCGCCGCCGGGTCCAGCCAGTACAGCCAGGAGGGGTCATCGTCTGGCTTGAGATGTTCGACCTGGGTGCGGGCCTGGGAGATCGCGGCGGTGCAGGCCGAGGTGTCGCGCAGGGCGGCGAAGGCGTAGGCCTGCCGGAAGTGCAGTTCGGCGAGCAGCGCTGGAGTCGCCCGCCCCCGTGTCCCGGCCAGCGCCGTCTCGACGAACGTCACCGCGTCCGCGGGCTGTCCTTGGCGGGCGGCCTGGTTGGCCATGGTCGCGAGGATGTGGGCGCCCAGTGGCCGGTCATCGGCCGTGTGGGCGGCACGCAGGCCCGCGATGTAATAGCGCTGGGCCAACCCGAAGTCCCCGGCATCGTAGGCCAACCAACCGCACAGCTGTCCCAGCTCGGCAAGCACGACGTGCAGTGCCCGACCGGTGGGCTCGTCGTACGACGCCCGGTCGAGCAGCCCGGCACCCCACGCGAACGCTTGCTGGGCCATCGCGAGCACGCTGCCGCCCCCGGCCAGGTCATCCATCTGGCGCAGCTCGGCGAGCATGGTGCCGAACCGGTTAACCAGCTCGCCCGACACGCGGCGCCCGGTCAGACCAGACACCAGCGGCTCCGGCTCATGCACCAGCCACTGGTGTGCCGGAGCGGTCAAAGCCGGGCCGGTCAGGGACAAGAACACCCGACGCTTCACCCGACCACCACCGCTCAGCACGACGACTGCTTCGACGGTACCTCGGTGTTCCACGGGGCGACGAGCACTGGATCGTGCTCGGGATCGTCAGCGTGCTCGCCGCTCATGTCCGAGCCGTGCTTCACCCCGTTTGATGGTGGTCCAGTCGGCGACTCACGCACCCCGTTTGCGGCAGATGCCGTGAGCTGGCTGGCGGCCGGTTCGGTGGCCGCCAGTAGCCGGAACCACAGCAACGCCGCCGGAATACGCAGAGTTCGCGCCCAGTACGCCAGGGTGTCCAGGTTGCGGATCGGTGATCCGGTCTCGATCCGGCTGATCTGGACCTGGCTGAGACCCATCCAGTGGCCGAGGAGACGTTGGGGGATGCCGTCGAGGCCGTAGATCGGCCGGTGATGCGGATGGAGCCGGTAGGCACGAGCCACCCGTCCCATGTGCTGCTGAGCGAAGGCGTCGCGGAGTTGTTCGGTCTGCCAGAACTCGGCCGGCACCTGGGGCGGGGCGATGAGCTTGTCCCGGCAAGCGCGCTGACAACTCGCGCATTGGCGTCCAGGGTTGTCCGTGGCCAGCCGGGTGCCACAGCGGCAGTAGCGCCGCCCCGGTGGTGGTGACCCCATGTTGTCGCGCTCCGTTCCGTCCCAGATTGCGGGGAAGTTTAACGGGTCCCGTCCTGACCGTGACCGCCCGTCTCACCAGCGACGAGCCCCTCACCTTCCGACGGTGAATACGCCCCATACGCACCTCCACATGGGGCAGGACCACCAGCCCGTTTGACTCCTCTCCCAGGCCCCAGCGTCGGGCTGTCGCCCCCACCGGTATCCCCCACGGACAACCGCACTGTCCCTCCGGCGGATTGCACCCGGCGCTGGGTGCCACCCACACGAGACGAGAAGGGAGCGCGGGTTGCACATATCCAGCCAGCCAGGCCGGGACACGAACACCGTGCATCACCCAGACGAAGAAAAGGCCGGCAACGGTCGATCCGCTGTGACCGATCAAGCAGGAGTCACCGATGACCGAGCACCATCCGCGGTCCACGCAGCCACTGTCCACGCTCATCGATCCCCGCGGCTGCGTCACCCTGCCCGCGATCCCCACGGTGTACGGCCTGCGCCATCCCGAGGACGGCGTAACAGCCTGGGTCTTCGCCCTACCCGACGGGCAGGCCCTCATCATGCCCAGCCGCGGGGACACAGCCGGTGTGATCCACACCAGCCTGGACCTCGTCGAGCGCCGCTGGGCACCATTGCGAGACACCCAGCTGGTCCTGCTCACCACCGCCTGACCCGCGGCCTGCTCAACCCCGCCGACGCAGCCGGCGCTCCAGCCACTGCGCCACGGCCCCGAAGGGCCGCCCCTACGCACCCCGTGCCTCGCGCTCGTGGGCTCCGAGCGCCCCGGCCCCGCCCCACGCGGTCCACGCCCCCGCATCACCGGACGGCACCCCAACCCCGGGAGCACCGATGAACCTGGCAGCAGCCGCGACACTCGCCGTGACACTCGGCATTGTGCTGGTGGTCGCTGGCGCCGTCTCCTTCTGCTGGTGGGCACAACCTCGAACACACACCCGACGACAAGCCCGGCCAGCACAGCGGGACACCTGCTGCTGCGGTCGACACCGGACGGGCACCCGATGACACCGCGCCCGGAGCGGCATGGCACCGCCGCCGGGTCCCCGGCGGCGGTGCCTGCACCACCGGCGATCATCCGCGAGGGAGACGGATAGGTGCTCTATCCCCACGGCGCCACGGGCAAGGCCGTTCAGCTCAGCGAGTCCGACGCGACCCCCCTCGCCCACGGCATTCTCGACCCCACCCCCTGATCCCCGGCCGGCCGCCGTCGAACGTCCCCCCGTCGACCCGGCGGCCGGTCGGGCCTGCTCGGCGCGACGAAGCGCGCGATGGAAGGGAATTTGGCACACGGTGAACACGGCAAGCGGAGATGCGGACCAGTGCCGTCAAGTGGACGACACGGTGCTGCCCAGCGTGCTCTGCACCCTCCGAAACGCTCTGCATCACTTGGCGGCTGACATTGCGGAAGACGTCGCGACGCCGGAGCAGCATCACGAGTTGGCCTCGCGGCTGCAGCGCGTGAGTGCCTTGCTCAGCCTTCGGGGGCAATGGCTGGCCGTCCAACGGCACGGGGCGCTGTAGCTGTGATCCGCGAGGACCGGGAACTGCTAGCCGCGCTGGCACGGCTGAACACTGATGTGGTGCCACTGGCGATGCGGATCATGGACGAGAGCGTGACGGCCGAGGAGCGGTACGCCTTCGCCGAACGGCTGATTGCCATGGCGGCGCAGCTACAAGTGCACCCGACGAAGCCGTGGGTCGTGGTGGAGGGTGCCGTGGTGTCTGCCCCGGATGACGGCAACGGCACGATGCAGCACCGGGAGCCGTGAGCAGCGTGCACGAGTTGCGATGGCGGTTGCCGATACTGCCGAATGCGGCGGGGCTGGTGGCGCCCGTGGTCACGGCGAGGTTCGGTGGTGCCGATTGCGATTACCGGTGAGACCTGTTCGTCTGGTGCACCTTGCGGGGGCGCTTGCACACCCATCCTGGGAAGCACGGCGGCTACTTGATCTTGCGGACACCTGGTAGATGCTTACGCGGTAGATCGCCGGAAGGCAGCTCCTGGGTGTCGGGGTTCGCATGAGCCTATGTCTATGAACCTTATCGAGGCCCTTGCGAGCCCTCCTGGAAGGCTCGCCGCCTGCTGGCGATGGCCAGCGACTGACGAACGCGAGATCGAGCACGATGAGTGCGACGAACCGCTACTTAATGTGACTCAAATTCAGTAACGATCTTATCTCAGAGTTTGCCGAACAGTTCCTCCCTGGTGAGCGTCGGTTCGCTCGACGCATGTCCACCTAGCACCGAGAAATCCGTCATCTTCAACTTCGGCTGACCCACATCCTTATCAAAGAACGGCTCTGCCCAACCGTTTGATGCCATTGTTAAAGCCACGATGGTGGCCCAGGCCGAGCTGAAATATGGTGTCAGCTAAGCCCACGGCACCGGCTCGCGAGTATGCGCCCACTTTCTCGGTGGAATGCGGCGACCGAACTGGCCCCGATAGTCCAATTCGTGCAGCAACAGCAGCTCTCCGTACTGCATCGATAGTTGCCAAGCCTGGAGTACGAGATGTCGAATCTGATACGGCTCGCGGGCGTCCTTTGGGTGGACCAGACGGTTACGGAGACATGTCACCACTTCGGGTCCATCCGCCAGACCTTCTTCGGTGGCAAACTGCTGGAGAACAGGCAGCGCAGCCGGTATGTCTTTCGTGATGCTTGCAGCGACTAACAGCTCCTTCAAATGATCACGGGTGCGGATATTCTTGTGTTCACGACCGCTACGCGTACCGGACAACACGTATCTCACCCAAGAAAGGTACTCCAGTGTGGCCTGGACAAGCATGATACGCGCTTCGAGCGTCGTCGAGCTGTGGTTTGCGGCAATGAGATGATGACACACATGCCAAACAAGATCTCGCCGAGCGGAATCGCACCAGGCGTCCAGGAAAAGCGCTACGAAATCCTTGAGATCATCACCGTTATGATCATCCCACCAGCTCAAGTAACCGGATGTCTCATCACAGCGCCACGGCGCCCACTGCTCCCAGGCTCGGCGATCAGCGGAATCAAAGCCCACCGGCAGCGCTGGTGCAACCCAACGCCCGAGGGCAAAAGACAAGGAAACCTGCCAGCCGTAAAGCGCATCCGCAGCCGAATTTACGTCGAACGACGAACCGTCGACCCGCCGGAGTTCCCCGGTATAGGTAACTCCGAAATTGCGTGATCGCTTCATGATCGGAAGCACGCGGCCTATGTCGGGACGACTGCTCAGGGTCATGCACCAACCGGCTCCTTGTGCTTCCCAGAGCCCAGCCCATGACCCCCACTCCCCATGCAGATCTTTTGCCGGCAGAATCCAAGGAAGATTAACCCAATGCATCACAACACGGGTCAGTTGTTGACCTGACTCGAGACTGGCAGATTCGATCCGGCCACGGCCACCACTATGATTGACCGCCGCGTACAATTCTACGAAACCTAGGTCTGGGCGTTGCAAGCGGAGAGTCACGTCCCCCAGCTCGATGCCTGTAGGCAACTCTGCCTTCCACTCGATATCGAGACTACCGTTCGTGGTCGCCGAGACGGTGCCTACGCCGACCCCAACGCCAACAATCTCGATGTCGCCTTCGTGAACCACAATCTCGTGTCCCGGCTCGTCAAACGGGTAGACGGGCATGGTTTCAGCTGGCAAGGTAACCTCATCCATTCTGGAACTCAGCAAGTTGATCGCTGGATTTGCGTGGTTCGTCGAAGGTGTGAGGAGTAAATCTAACCACTTGGCCACCGTGTCCTTCCTTGCCGACCAGCGGATGCAACGCGCGGCCGCACTATAGCCATAGGCACCATGGTGATTGCTTGTGGGGCACGACGATCATCCAAGGTGCATGTTGCGGGAGCTTTCCATACCCTCCTGCGAAAGCATTACGGCTACTTGATCTTGCGGACACCTGGTCAATGCAGCTAAAACTACGAACTCAGTCGTTAGACCCGAATCCGCGAGTAGGCGATGAGTTGATCTCTGACCGGCGATGTTGATCGTTTTGGCCGTCTGTGGGGGTTGCGGGCAGCCTGGCGCCGCAAGTGCCTCGGGTGTGCGGGGTTTCCGGAAGGTTCGGGGCCGTGTGGCCTGGTCAGGACGTTGCTGGGAGTGCGCGGTGGTGGGCGAGGACCTGCGCGAGCAGATGGTAGTCCGATGATAGGCGTAGGCCGAGGGTACCAGCGTGGCGGATCAGTCTCTGTTCCCCCTGGCGGGCGGCCCGTTCCGGGCTGAAAATGGGGGTGTGATCACCCGCCGACGTCGTTGCTGCTTGGTCCGTTCGAGGCCGTGGATTAGTCGGACGCGGGGAGCCGTGCCTGTGGGCCCTTCAGTGTTGCTTCGAGCACGCGGATCAGATTCGCCTGTCCC
>JALYQB010000386.1 GCA_030856045.1 Actinomycetota bacterium | reverse complement strand
GGCGGCAGCTGCCCGGCCCGGTGGCGCTCCGCGTCGTCGAGGCGCTCGTGCTCTTTCTGGTCGTGGTGGGGCTGCTGCTGTTCGTGGTGTTCCCGTGGCTCTCGCCGCAGCTGCCGTTCAACGACGTCACGACGGGCTGACACGCCGCACTGTCAGTAACGACCACCGCACCCCCTCTCACGCAGTCCGGGATTGGTGGCAAACGGGTGACGACTCGGCGGGTTCCACACCGAACAGACGGGCTCCCGTGCCATGGTGAGGATGTGATCGACGCATCCCAAGCCGCTCCGCTCGACGAGCAGCGCTTCGCCGTGCCGATCGAGAAGGCCGTCTCGATCAGCGGCCTGAGCCGCAGGCAGGTCGACTACTGGGCCAACACGGGGCTTGTCCAGCCCTCCATCGACACGGAGCTCGCAGGTCGCAGGGTCCGCCTTTACGGCTTCCGAGAGCTTCTCGCGCTCACGATCGCCGCCGAGCTCCGCACCACCCATGGTCTCTGGCCGCAGTACATCCGCAGGATCGTCCAGCACCTGCAGTCCCGCGGTTACGAGGACCCGCTCACCGAGCTCAGGTTCGCCGTCGTGAGGAAGGTCCTGTACTTCCAGCATCCAGACGGCTCGTGGGAGGGCGGCCTGAGACCTGACCAGCTGGTCGAGCACCGGGTCCTCGAGCTCGAGCCGCTTCGCCGACGGATAGTCGAACGCTCAGGTCGAGACCCCGCGGCGGCCGGAAAGGTCGAGAAGCGCCGCGGCACGCTCGGCAGCAAACCGGTGTTCGTCGGCACTCGCATCCCAGTCGACACCGTCGTGCGATACCTGGACGCGGGCCGCACGGTGGACGACGTACTCGAAGCATTCCCCGACCTCACTCGCGAGGACATCGCCGCGGTCGCCGAGGTCGGATGAATTGCGGTTCGTCTGCGACCAGCACATGGACGTCGCCGTGCGACACATGCTGATCAAGGCTGGACATGAGGCATGGACCGCGGCCAACGCGCGGATGGGCGAGGCCAACGACGACTCGCTGACGGTATACGCGCAGGAACACGATGCGGTGCTGGTTACCCACGACCGCGAGTTCTCCACGCGCCGACGTCGAGCGGTGGTCGGAAGGCACATCTTGCTGCGCTGCAACGAGTGGGACGCGGCCGATGTCCTCGAGCGGAATCTGCCCGAGATCCTGCCGGTGCTCGGGCGCAAGTGCGACGTCTTCGTACAGGTGTCGCCTGACGCCGCGTTTCAGCTGTCCTTCGCATGGGATTAGCTCCCCACCCGGCCGCGGCTTGATGCCGGCCCCGCAGATGCACAGGTTGACCGTTCAACCCGTTCACTTTCCGTGCACACCGTCGCCCAGGTTTGTGAGTGCTGCGCGGCTACAGTGCGGCGCATGGAGGCCACGGCTCCACTCTGGCTCGGCGTGCTACTCGCCGTGCTGGCACCCGTGTCCGCACTCGGCGCGGCGGTATGGACTCAGCGAGCCGCGGATCGCCGTGCCAACCGCGAGGCCGATCGCCGTGACACAGCCGAGCAGTTGACCTTGTATGCGCAACAGCGCCGGGAGTGCTACGTCCAGCTGCTCGTCACCGCGAGTGCGTGCATGGACGCGCAGCGGTGGTGGTCGGCAAACGATCTAGCCTTGGACCGCGCCGCGGAGCAGGCTCGTCACGACATGTTCGCCGCCGTCGCGGCTGTGAATCTCCTCGGCAGCGAGCAAGTGCGTGCAGCAGCGAGGGCGTACTCCAATGCGATCACCCGCGACTTCCGTCGACGTGGTGAGCAGCGCGAACCGCTGTCCCATGAAAGGGCGAGACAATTTCGGGAGGTCTTCGAGGCGGCTGCTCGGACGGAGCTGCCCGGTGTGGAGCCTGATGGCGCGTCGACAACGTAGGAGGCAGATGGTGGCGCGTGATGTACCGCAACATCGCCGCCTGGGTCCGTCGATGAGGGAATGGACCTGGGACGGCTCCGGCGGCTCTGTGGCGACGCTGCGCCCGAGGGGGCAGAGCGGAACCGCAGCTCAGCGGTACCGTGTCGGGGTGAGAGTCTTGGTGATCGACAACTACGACAGTTTCGTCTACAACCTCGTGCAGTACCTGGCGCAGCTCGGCGCCGAGTGCGTGGTGCGGCGCAACGACGAGCTCGTCGAGGGTGACGTCGACGCTGCGGACGCCGT
>JALYQB010000370.1 GCA_030856045.1 Actinomycetota bacterium | reverse complement strand
GACCTTGGTCGTACGCTTCGGCCGTGTCGAAACTCGCCACGGCTGCGAAGCGGATCCTCGTGGGTCGCGCCGTGCGCAGCGATCGGCTGAGCGGCACGCTCCTCCCCAAACGCGTCGCGCTGCCGGTGTTCGCCTCCGACGCCATGTCCTCGGTGGCGTACGCACCGGAGGAGATCTTCCTGGTGCTGTCGCTCGCCGGGCTCTCGGCGTACGCGTTGACCCCGTGGGTCGGTCTCGCGGTCGTCGTGGTGATGCTGGCCGTGGTCGCGAGCTACCGCCAGAACGTGCGTGCCTACCCGTCCGGCGGCGGCGACTACGAGGTCGTGACCACGAACCTGGGCCGCCGGACCGGGCTGGTGGTCGGCAGCGCACTGCTCGTCGACTACGTCCTCACCGTGGCGGTGTCGATGTCGGCGGCCGCGGCGAACATCGGGTCCGCGGTGCCGTTGATCGGGCAGCACCGGGTGGAGTTCGTGATCGTCGCGATCATCGTGCTCACCGCGGTGAACCTACGCGGGATCCGGGAGTCGGGTACCGCGTTCGCGATCCCGACCTACGCGTTCCTGGTCGCGATCTTCGGGATGATCGTATGGGGTCTGATCCGGGTCTTCGTGCTCGGTGACGAGGTGCGGGCCGAGTCGGCGGACCTCGAGCTGGTGAGCTCGGGGGACCAGCTCGCCGGGCTGGCGCTGGCGTTCCTCGTGCTGCGCAGCTTCGCGCAGGGCAGCGCGGCGCTCACCGGTGTCGAGGCCATCAGCAACGGGGTGCCTGCGTTCCGCAAGCCGAAGTCGCGCAACGCGGCGACGACGCTGCTGCTGCTCGGCGTCATCGCCGTCAGCATGCTGATGGGGCTGATCGTGCTCGCGCAGCTCACCGACGTGGTCGTCGCGGAGAACCCGGCCACGCAGCTCGTCGGCGCGCCGGAGGGCTACGAGCAGCAGACGATGGTGGCGCAGATCGCGGCAGCCGTGTTCGACACGCTGCCGGTGGGGTTCTACTTCGTCGCGGGCGCGACGGCGCTGATCCTCGTCCTCGCGGCGAACACCGCGTTCAACGGCTTCCCGGTGCTCGGGTCGATCCTGGCGCAGGACCGGTACCTGCCCCGTCAGCTGCACACCCGCGGCGACCGGCTCGCCTTCTCCAACGGGATCGTCTTCCTCGCCGGCGGCGCGATCCTCTTCGTGGTGGCGTTCCAGGCCCAGGTCACCCAGCTCATCCAGCTCTACGTCGTGGGCGTGTTCATCTCGTTCACGCTCAGCCAGACCGGCATGGTCCGGCACTGGAACCGGCTGCTGGCCACCGAGCGCGCCGCCGACGAGCGCCGCCGGATGCGCCGGTCCCAGGCGATCAACGCATTCGGCCTGCTCATGACGGCCTCGGTGCTGATCGTCGTGCTGGCCACGAAGTTCCTGCTCGGTGCGTGGATCGCGATCGTGGCGATGGCCTCGCTCTGCCTGCTGATGACCGCGATCCGCCGGCACTACGACCGGGTGGCCGCGGAGCTGGTGCCGCGCCCGTCGGACACGGTGCTGCCGTCGCGCAACCATGCGATCGTGCTCGTCTCCACGATGCACCTGCCGACGTTGCGCGCGCTCGCCTACGCCCGCGCCACCCGGCCCGACATCCTCGAAGCGGTCACCGTCAACGTCGACGAGGCCACCACCCGGCGACTGGTCGGGGAGTGGGAGCGGATGGAGCTCCCGGTCCGGCTCAAGGTCGTGGAGTCGCCCTACCGCGAGATCACCAAGCCGGTCCTGGACTACGTCAAGCGGGTCCGGTCGGACAACCCACGCAACGTCGTCACCGTGTTCATCCCGGAGTACGTCGTGGGGCACTGGTGGGAACAGGTGCTGCACAACCAGAGTGCGCTGCGACTCAAGACCAGGCTGCTGTACGAGCCCGGCGTGATGGTCACGAGCGTGCCATGGCAGCTGAACTCGTCGGCGGGGCTCGCGGACCGGGCGGAGTCGGCCCCCGGGGCGGTGCGCCGGGGTTTCGACAGCGACCGACCGTGAGACCGCGACCGACCGTGAGACCGCGACCTGCCGTGAGACAGCGACTGACCGTGAGCTGGGTGGGTCGCTCGCTGGAGCTGGAGATCGGCCCGGTCGGGCACGGTGGGTTCTGCGTCGCGCGGCACGAGGGTCGCGTCGTGTTCGTCCGGCACAGCCTGCCCGGCGAGCTGGTCCGCGCGCTGGTCACGGAGGACCGGGGTGGCGGCTACTGCCGCGCCGACGCCGTCGAGGTGCTCGCCGCCGCGCCGGGCCGGGTGGTGCCGCCGTGTCCGGTCGCGGGCCCCGGCGGGTGCGGCGGCTGCGACTTCCAGCACGTCGACCACGCCACCCAGCGCGACCTGAAGGCGGCGGTGGTGGCCGAGCAGCTGCAGCGCATCGCCGGGTTGTCCGTGGCGGTCGACGTCGAGGCGTTGCCCGGGGGGCCGCTGCGGTGGCGGACCCGCACCCGGCTCGCGGTGGACGACAGCGGTCGTGCCGGGTTCCGTGTCCACCGCAGCCACGAGGTCGTCCCGGTCGACGACTGCCCCATCACGCTGTCCGGCGCGCTCGACGGGATGCCCGCGCGGCGGTGGCGCCCCGGGTCGGAGCTCGAGGTCGCGGTGGACGCGGACGGGGCGGTGCACCAGGCGCAGCTGCGTCCCGGCTGGCCGGCGGTGCGGTTCCGCGGTTCGGGGCGGGTGGTGCGCGAGGCCGCCGGACGGCGGTTCGAGACGGGTGCGCACGGCTTCTGGCAGGTGCATCCGGCGGCGGCGGGCGTGCTCGCGGGGATCGTGGCGGAGTGGGCCGGGGCGCCGGACGGGGGTAGCGCCTGGGACCTCTACGGCGGGGTCGGGCTGTTCGGGTCCGTGCTCGCCTCGCAGGTCGGTGCGACCGGGTCGGTGACGGTGGTGGAGTCGTCCCGGCGGGCGGTGGCCGACGGGGAGGCGGCGCTCGCGGACCTGCCGCAGGTGCGGTTCGTGCGCGGCCAGGTGGCGTCGGTGTTGTCGCACCCCCGGCTGACCCGGCTGCGGGAGGACCCCGCGGTGGTCGTGCTCG
>JALYQB010000368.1 GCA_030856045.1 Actinomycetota bacterium | reverse complement strand
ATGACGATCTGCAACATGTCGATCGAAGCGGGTGCCCGGGCGGGGATGATCGCTCCGGACGACACCACGTCCGGTTACGTCCGGAACCGCCCGCACGCACCACAGGGCGCGGACTGGGACGCCGCGGTCGAGCACTGGCGTTCGCTGCGCACCGACGACGACGCGACGTTCGACGCCGAGGTGCACATCGACGCCGACACGCTCACCCCGTTCGTGACGTGGGGCACCAACCCGGGCCAGGGCCTGCCGCTGTCCGCACGGGTGCCGGACCCCGCGCAGCTCACCGACGAGGGCGAGCGCGTCGCGGCCGAGAAGGCACTGTCCTACATGGACCTGAGGCCGGGCACGCCGCTGCGCGACATCACGGTGGACACGGTCTTCCTGGGGTCGTGCACCAACGGCCGGATCGAGGACCTGCGCGCCGCGGCCGAGGTGCTGCGCGGGCAGCGGGTCCACGACGGCCTGCGGATGCTCGTGGTGCCCGGCTCCATGCGGGTGCGGGCGCAGGCCGAGGCCGAGGGGCTGCACGAGGTGTTCACCGCCGCGGGCGCGCAGTGGCGTTCGGCGGGATGCTCGATGTGCCTCGGGATGAACCCGGACCAGCTGGCGCCGGGGGAGCGTGCCGCGTCGACGTCCAACCGGAATTTCGAAGGTCGCCAGGGCAAGGGTGGGCGCACGCACCTGGTATCGCCGCTGGTGGCCGCGGCGACCGCGGTCCGGGGCACGCTGTCCGCGCCCGTGGACCTCGGATGAGAGTCGACCTCGGATGAGAGGAGTGAGCTGATGGAAACCTTCACCCGCCACACCGGCACCGGCGTCCCGCTGCGGCGGTCCAACGTGGACACCGATCAGATCATCCCGGCGGTGTACCTCAAGCGCGTCACCCGGACCGGCTTCGAGGACGGGCTGTTCGCGGCCTGGCGCGCGCAGGACGACTTCGTGCTCAACCTTCCGGCGTTCGCGGGCGGCAGCGTGCTGGTGGCCGGCCCGGACTTCGGCACGGGTTCCTCTCGCGAGCATGCGGTGTGGGCGCTGTCCGACTACGGCTTCCGTGTGGTGATCTCGTCCCGGTTCGCCGACATCTTCCGCGGCAACGCGGGGAAGCAGGGCCTGCTCGCCGCGCAATGCGAGCAGCCGGACGTGGAACTGCTGTGGAAGCTGCTGGAGAACGAGCCGGGCACCGAGGTCACCGTCGACCTGGCGGCGAAGACGGTGCAGGCCAAGGACCTCACGTTCACGTTCGTCATCGACGACTACACGCGCTGGCGGCTGCTGGAGGGGCTCGACGACATCGGACTGAGCCTTCGCCATGCCGAGGCGATCGACGAGTTCGAGGCGCGGCGCCCGGGCCGGCTGCCCACCACCACACCGGTCCGCAGCGCCTGACGGATCCCTTGCCACGCTGGGGGCGTCAGCTGTATGGGTCCGGATGGTGGTCGGCGGCGACGAGGCGCAGGTCCTGCGCGAAGGACAGCACCCACACGCTGCCCTTGCGGCTGCGCAACTCGCGGTCGACCCGACCGCTTCGCGCCAGCAGTGTCTCGACCACGTCGGGGATCACGCCGCCCTGGCTGCAGACCACCGCCGGCCCGCCCGAGGACCGCGCGATCTCCTCGAATCGGTGCAGGCCCGCAGCGGGGTCGGCCCAGTAGCCCTCCTCGGAGAGCAGCGGCTCCTCCGCCACCGGCACGCCGAGGTCCCCCGCGAGGGCTTCGACGGTCTGCACGCACCGCGTGCGCGGCGCGGCGTGGATCCGGCGGGGGCCGAACAGCGGCAGCAGACTGCGCAGCGCCTCGGTCTGGCGCCAGCCGGCCCCGGACAGCGGGCGCACGGTGTCGTCGGCTTCCCACCGGTCCCGGGCGCCTGCCTTCGCGTGACGCACCAGCAGCACCGTCGAGCAGACGGTCACGGCGGCGCCGATGTGCTCGACCACGGACCGGTCGTGTGCGTAGCTCAGCAGGCCGCACGCCGTCCGCACGTCGAGCCAGCGCAGCTCGTCGACCTCGTCGTTCGGGACGAACTCGCCCCCGGTGCAGCGGGCCGCCCAGTACGACACCGTCTTGCCCCCGTCGAGCACCCGGTAGTGCGTCGAGGGCAGCCGCAGTCCGAGCACGACGCCGTGTCCCGTCTCCTCGGTGATCTCACGCACGGCGGTCGCCGCGAGTGGCTCGTCACCGTTGCGCTTGCCCTTCGGCAGCGACCAGTCGTCATAGCGGGGGCGGTGCACCACTGCGACCTCGGGAGAGCCGTCGGTGCCGCCGCGCCACAGCAGGCCCCCGGCGGCGAGGAGTTCGGCCACCGTCACTCGCTTCCGTGGCGCCGCAGGCCCATCTGAACCTGGTGGTCGCGCACCGCGCCGCCCTCCTCGGGCGCCGCGCGCCACGCCCCGTCGGGGTCCAGCGCCCACGAGCGCGTCGACGGATCGATGGCCGAGTCGAACACCGCGTCGAGTTCGGCGGTCAGGCGCGGGTCGGTCACCCGGACGAGGACCTCCACCCGGCGGTCGAGGTTGCGGTGCATCATGTCTGCGCTGCCGATCCAGTGCTCGTCGGCACCGACGAAGTGGAACGTGCGGGAATGCTCCAGGAAGCGCCCGAGGATCGAGCGCACCCGCACGTTCTCCGACAGCCCCGGCACACCAGGGCGGAGGGCGCAGATGCTGCGCACCACGATGTCCACTGCGACGCCCGCCTGCGAGGCGCGGTAGAGCGCGTCGATCACCTGCTCGTCGACCAGAGAGTTGACCTTGATGCGGATCCCTGCTGCGTGCCCGGCCTCGGCGTGCGCGATCTCGGCCTCGATCCGGTCGACGATGCCGCGACGCACGCCGTAGGGCGCGACGAGCAGGCTGCGGTACGACGTCGGCCGGGCGTAGCCGGTGAGGGAGTTGAACAGGTCGGTGAGGTCCTCGCCGACCTCGCGTGCGGCGGTGAGCAGGCCGATGTCCTCGTAGATCCGCGCGGTCTTCGGGTTGTAGTTCCCGGTGCCGATGTGGCAGTATCGGCGGATCGTCGACCCCTCCTGGCGCACCACCAGCGACGTCTTGCAGTGCGTCTTGAGCCCCACGAGGCCGTACACGACGTGTACCCCGGAGCGCTCCAGGTGCCGCGCCCAGGTGATGTTGGCCTGCTCGTCGAACCGGGCCTTGATCTCCACCAGCGCGACCACCTGCTTGCCCGCCTCGGCGGCGTCGATGAGGGCATCGACGATCGGCGAGTCACCCGACGTGCGGTAGAGCGTCTGCTTGATCGCCAGCACGTGCGGGTCGGCGGCGGCCTGCTCGATGAACCGCTGGACGCTCGTGGAGAACGAGTCGTACGGGTGGTGCACCAGCACGTCGCCTTCGCGCAGCGTCGCGAAGACGCTCTTCGCGGTCTCACCGTCGACGAACGCCGGGTGCGTGGCCGGCACGAACGGCTCGTCCTTCAGCTCCGGGGCGTCGACGCCGTAGGCGGACCACAGGCACGTCAGATCGATGAGCCCGGGGACCTCGACGACGTCGTGCGGGTTCACGTCGAGCTCGCGCAGCAGCAGCTCCAGGACGTGCTCGCTCATGGAGCCGGCCACCTCGAGCCGCACCGGCGGGCCGAAGCGCCGCCGGGCCAGCTCCTTCTCGAGCGCCTGCAGGAGGTCCTCGTCGCGGTCCTCCTCCACCTCGACGTCGGCGTTGCGGGTGACCCGGAAGACGTGGTGCTCCACGACCTCCATGCCCGCGAACAGCTCGCCGAGGTGTGCCGCCATGATCTCCTCGAGGGGCACGAACGTCGCCGCCTGTGCGTCGCGGGCCTCGACCCGGACCAGGCGCGGCACGTTGCTGGGAACCTTGACCCGCGCGAACCGCTCCAGCCGGCTGTCCGGGTCCCGCACGGTGACCGCGAGGTTCAGCGACAGCCCGGAGATGTAGGGGAACGGGTGCGCCGGGTCCACCGCGAGCGGCGTGAGCACGGGGAACACCTGCGCGGAGAAGTAGTCCGACAGGCGCAGCCGCTGGGCGTCGTCCAGGTCGCCCCACGTGACGAACCGGATGCCGTGGGCCTCCAGGGCGGGGCGCACCCCGTCGATGAAGACACGGGCGTGCTGCTCCGCGAGCTCCTGGCTGCGTACGGCGACCCTCGCAAGCTGCTCGCGGGGGGACAGGCCGTCGGCGCTGCGCACCGTGAGGCCGGTCTCGTCGCGGCGCTTCAGACCCGCGACCCGGACCATGTAGAACTCGTCGAGGTTCGACGCGAAGATCGCGAGAAACTTGGCGCGTTCCAGCAGCGGCTGGCTCGCGTCCTCGGCGAGTGCCAGCACGCGCGCGTTGAAGTCCAGCCACGAGAGCTCGCGGTTGAGGTACCGGTCGTCCGGGAGGTCGGTGGTCGGCGCTGCCGGGGTGGCGGCAGGGGGAGCGGTGGGCACCGGCCGGATGGGCTCGACGACCGGGTCGGAGCGGGTCGTGGGTGGGTCTGCAGGTCGGCGGGGCGACGGGGTGCGCGGCACGTCGCGCTCGACGTCCTCGGTGCGCGTTCCGCCCGGCATGGTGTCCTCGTCGGTGCTCACTCTCGCCATTGTCCCTCAACCGGGGCGCATGCGGTGGTAACGGGCGATCTCCGGCGGGTGAACTCGGGCGTCCGAGCGGTGATCTCAGCTGCCGAGCGCGAACCGGGTCGCGGGGCCGAGACCGAGTGCCCGCGCTACCGCCAGGTCGTCCGCGGTGTCGACGTCGCAGCGTAGGCCCGGCCAGTTCCCGGCCAGCTCCGCCGCACCGGTGCCGCGGTGCGCGGCGGCGGACCCGGCGCCGAAGCGTGGCTCGAGCGGGTGGCCCGTGGTGGCGAGCAGCAGCGTCGTGCCTGACCCGCTCCGGTCCGGGCAGAACACCCTGCCCCCGCGCGCCAGGCCGTCGCGGACCGCGGCGTCCAGCTCGTCGGGCCGCAGCGCGGGCAGGTCGGCCTGCAG
>JALYQB010000366.1 GCA_030856045.1 Actinomycetota bacterium | reverse complement strand
CCCCACGACCCCGGTGGGGCACCCGCAGCGAGGACAGCGCGGCGCGGTCGTCATCGGCGGCTCAGATGACCTGGGGTGCGGCGCCCGACGGTGCCGCCATCGGGCGCCCGGCGGCGGCCCAGGCACGCATGCCGCCGTCGACGTTCACCGCCTCCCAGCCTGCCTGGTTCAGGTAGGCGGTGACCTGTGCGGACCGGCCGCCCGACCGGCAGACGACGTGCACCGGGCCGCCGCCGGGGATGTCACCGAGACGCTGCGGCACCTGCCCCATCGGCACGTGCACCGCCTGCGGCGCGTGGCCCGCGGCCCACTCGTCGTCCTCCCGCACGTCGAGCAGCACACCGTCGACCGGCACGCCCTGCGCGGTCACGGACGGAACGGCATCGGGAGTCATGGACGGAATCGTGCCACGCCCCGCGGTGGGCGCACCGTGAGCCCACCCACGCAGTGAACGGCACTTTCACGCCGCCGGACGCAGTGAAAGTGCCGTTCGCTGCGTTGGGTAGGCGCACCGCGATCGCGGACACGCCGTCAGCGTCGCTGCGGCGGTATCTCCCGTGACGGATCGAGCACCGTCAGGTCGTCGAAGTACCGTCGGAAGAACCCACGGTCGCGCGTCAGCAGCCGGTCGGCCTGGTGGGCGGCGTGCGCCCCGACCAGGAAGTCGGCCACCACCCGAGCACGGCTGCCACCCTGCTCGCGGTACTGCCGCCACCCGGCACCGGAGCCCGCGGCGGCGTCCCCGTGCAGCGGGACGAAGCGGATCCCCAGCCGGTCCGTCGCGGCGACGAAGGGGGCGGTCTCGGGGAAGGCGGCGCTCACCTCAGCCCAGACGACCTCGCAGGCGATCAGGCTGCCGTCGGTGCGACAGGACCGCAGCGCCTCCCGCGATGCCGGCCCGAAGGTAGGGTCGCCGGTCAAGACGTCGAGGAGCACGTTCGAGTCGACAGCGGTGATCACAGGCGTGGAGTTCCGCGAGCGACATCGAGGTACGCATCCGTGCCGCCGGGGAGGTCGAGGATCCCGTACACCTCGTCGACCGGGTCGGCGTCGGAGACCTTCCGCGCCACGAGCCTGCCCTGCTCGTCATCGAAGTCGAGAACCTCACCCGGCCGGATCCCCAATCGGTCTCGCACCGACTTCGGGATCGTGACCTGACCCTTCTCCGACACGACAGCTCTCATACCTTCAGGGTAGCAATTCCTACTCAGGATTCAAGATTCGTCTCTATACCGGGGCCATGACGTCGTAGCGGTCAGTGCGCGACGGCCTTCTCCGAGCCCGCGCCGGTCAGCGACCGCACCTCCATCTCGGCGAAGCGCTGCTCGTCGCCGCGGTCCTTGGAGATCAGCGTGCCGACGATGCCGAGGAGGAAGGACAGTGGGATGGACACCAGGCCCGGGTTCTGCAGCGGGAAGTAGGAGATGTCGAAACTCGAGAACATCGCCTCCTCGCTACCCGAGACCGCGGGCGAGAGGATGATCAGCACGATGCAGCTGATCAGCCCGCCGTACATGCTCCACAGCACGCCCGAGGTGTTGAACCGCTCCCAGAACAGCGAGTAGAGGATGGTCGGCAGGTTCGCCGAGGCCGCCACCGCGAAGGCCAGCGCCACCAGGAAGGCGATGTTCTGCCCGAGCGCGAAGATGCCGCCGACGATGGCCAGCGCACCGACGACGCAGGCGGTGAGCCGCGCCACCCGTACCTCACCGTCCGGGTCCAGGTCACCGTGCTTGATCACGTTCGCGTACACGTCGTGCGCGAACGACGCCGAGGCCGCGATGGTCAGCCCGGCCACCACGGCGAGGATCGTCGCGAACGCCACCGCGGAGACGAACCCGAGTAGCAGGACGCCGCCGAGCTCGAAGGCGAGCAGCGGTGCCGCCGAGTTCGCGGCCCCGGGCGCTGCCGAGATCCGCTCCGGCCCGACCAGCGCGGCCGCGCCGTAACCCAGCACCAGCGAGAACAGGTAGAACAGGCCGATGATCCAGATCGCCCAGACCACCGAGCGCCGCGCGTCCTTGGCCGTGGGCACCGTGTAGAAGCGCATCAGGATGTGCGGCAGACCCGCGGTGCCCAGCACCAGCGCGAGCGCCAGTGAGATGAAGTCGATCTTCGTGAGCGTCGACTCGCCGTAGGCCAGCCCCGGCGCGAGCAGCGCCTCACCGTCCGGCGACACGGCGACCGCCTCGCCGAGCAGGTTCGACAGGTTCAGCCCGTACCTCGCGAGCACCCACACCGTCATCACCGCACCCGCGGTGATCAGCAGGCCACCCTTGATGATCTGCACCCAGGTGGTGCCCCGCATGCCGCCGATCAGCACATAGACGATCATGAGGACGCCGACGGCGCCGACCGTCAGCGCCTGGCCGCCGAAACCCTCCACCTGCAGCAGCAGCGCGACCAGGCCGCCGGCGCCCGCCATCTGCGCGAGGAGGTAGAACAACGAGACCGACAGCGTCGACACGGCGGCGGCCGCGCGCACCGGCCTGCGCTTCATCCGGAAGCTCAGCACGTCGCCCATCGTGAACTTGCCGGTGTTGCGGAGCAGCTCCGCGACCAGCAGCAGGGCCACCAGCCAGGCCACCAGGAACCCGATGGAGTACAGGAAGCCGTCGTAGCCGTTCAGCGCGATCGCACCGGTGATGCCGAGGAACGACGCCGCCGACAGGTAGTCACCGGAGATCGCCACACCGTTCTGCGGGCCGCTGAAGGACCGGCCCGCGGCGTAGTAGTCCGCCGCGGTCCTGGTGGCCCGGCTCGCCCGGAAGACGATCACCAGTGTGATCGCGACGAACACCAGGAAGATCGAGATGTTCACCGCCGGTGAACCGATGTCCTCCTGCGCGAGGTGCCTGCTCACGGCGCGCCCCCCTCGAGTCGATCACGGATCCTCGCGCCGGCCGGGTCGAGGTTCCGGTTCGCATAGGACACGTAGATCGTCGTGATGGTGAACGTGGTGACGAACTGCAGCAACCCGATAATCAGGCCGATGTTGATGTTGCCGGCGACCCGGATGGACATGAACTCCGGGGCGAACGCCGCGAGCACGACGTAGAGGAAGTACCAGATGAGGAAGAACGCGGTCATGGGGAAGGCGAAGCCGCGCATCGTCCTGCGCAGCTGGACGAACTCGGGACTGCGCTGGGCGGTGACCCACGGGTCGGCCGTGGCCGCTGGTTCGGTGTTCACACGACACCTCCTGGTTCCTCGTGACGGATCGTTGGGTAGCGAGCTGGGGTCAGGGGACGGGTACCCGGGCTGGCACGTGTTGCGCCGGCCGGGCCACGGTGGTGCCGGTGAGGGCACGGACCTCCATCTCCGCGAACTTGCGACGGTCGCTGCGCTCGTGCCCGACGAAGGAGCCCACGAACCCGAGCAGGAAGGACAGCGGAACCGAGACGATGCCCGGGTTGGTCAGCGGGAAGTACGCGAAGTCGACGCTCGGGAAGATCGCGGTCTCGGCGCCGGAGACCACCGGCGAGAACGTGATGAGCAGCACGCAGCTGCCGAGCCCGCCGTAGATGCTGCAGAGCGCGCCGAGCGTGGTGAACCGTCGCCAGAACAGCGAGTACAGCAGGGTCGGGAGGTTCGCCGAGGCGGCCACCGCGAACGCGAGCACCACGAGGATGGCCACGTTCTGGTCCTTGGCGCCGATGCCTCCGAGGATCCCGAACAGGCCGATCACGACCACGGTGATCCGGGCGACCCGGACCTCGTTGGTCCCGCTGGCGCCGCGCTTGAGGACGTTGCCGTAGAAGTCGTGCGCGAAGGAGGCCGCCGCAGCCATGGTCACCCCGGCGACCACCGCGAGGATCGTCGCGAAGGCCACCGCGGCGACGATCGCCAGCACCACCGTGCCGCCCAGCTCGAAGGCGAGCAGCGGCACGGCGGAGTTCGCCGTCCCCGGCGCCGAGAGGATGCGATCGGCGCCCACCAGGGCCGTCGCGCCCAGACCGAGAACCAGCGAGCAGAGGAAGAAGATCCCGATCAGCCAGATGGCCCCCACCACCGACTTCCGGGCCTCGGCACCGGTGGGCACCGTGTAGAACCGCATGAGGATGTGCGGCAGGCCTGCCGGGCCCAGCACGCCTGCGATGGCGAGGGACAGGAAGTCGATCTTGGTGATGGTGTTCTCGCCGTACTGCAACCCGGGCTCCAGCAGCCCCTGCCCTGCCGGGTGGTTGTCGGCCGCCGCACCCGCCAGTGCGGACAGGTTCAGCCCGTAGGCACCCAGCACCCACGCCGACATCAGGACCACCGTGGTCATGAGCAGGCCGCCCTTGATGATCTGCACCCAGGTCGTGCCGCGCATCCCGCCGATGAGAACATACATGATCATGAGGCCACCCGCGGTGGTGATCACGAGGCTCTGCCCGGCGTCGCTGGTCACGTTGAGCAGCAGGGCGACCAGGGCGCCTGCCCCCGCCATCTGCGCGACGAGGTACATGAATGACACGACGATCGTCGACATGGCGGCGGCCGCACGCACCGGGCGTTGCCGCATCCGGAAGCTCAGGACGTCGCCCATCGTGAACCGGCCGGTGTTGCGCAGCAGCTCAGCAACGAGCAGCAGCGGCACCAGCCACGCCAGCATGGCGAGGATCGCGTAGAGGAAACCGTCGAAGCCGTACACGGCGATCAGCCCGGTCACGCCGAGGAACGCCGCAGCGGAGAGGTAGTCACCCGAGATCGCCACGCCGTTCTGGACACCCGTGAAGGAGCTGCCCGCGGCGTAGTAGTCCGACGCCGTGCTCGACGAGCGGGACGCGCGGAACACGATGACCAGCGTGATCGAGACGAAGACGAGGAAGAACCCGAGATTGACAGCGGGGCTCCCCACCCCGGCGCCCTGTGCGAGCAGCACGCGGCGCTCCCTTCAGCAGTGGACGCGGCGCGCCCCGGACATGAGCACGCCTGGCGTCGCGACGACACCGGCGTTGAAGCGAGCACACAGTAGCTGTGCCGTGCCGACCCGTCAGCGTCCGATCGAGCGCCGTCAACGGCGGTGACGGCCGCTGCGGACGCGCGGCGTCGCCGCCGAGACGATGCCGAACCGGGTGGTGTCCCGGTCCTCGGTGAGGCCGAGCCGGTCCGGAGCGTGCAGCCGCAGCATGATCCGCGCGACGTCGTCGGGCACCCGGTCCTGGGTGCGGAGGCTCACGACGACCATGGTGAGGAACGCGACCGGGACGGTGAGCGCCGCAGGTTGCCCGAACAACGCCTCCGCAGCGGGGGGCAGCCGCCCGAACGCCGCAGGCACGACCGCGAGGAGCGCCAGCCCGCCGCCCACGACCATGCCGGCCACCGCACCGGCGTCGGTGAGCCCGCGCCACCAGATTCCCAGCAGCAGCAACGGGCAGAACGACGACGCCGCGACCGCGAACGCCAGCGCGACACTCGCTGCGAGGTCCAGCGGCGACGCGGCCAGCACGAACGCGAGCGGGACGGCACCCCCGGCCACCGCCGCCACCCGGTAGTCCCGGACGCGAGCGGGCAGCAGGTCGGTGGCCAGCACCCCGGCGACCGAGATCACGAGACCGGACGCCGTCAACAGGAACGCGGCGAACGCCCCCGCCGCGACGAGCGCGCCGAGCGCCTGCGCAGGCCACCCCTGCAGCGCCGCACCGGGCAGCAGCAGCACGGCCGCGTCACTGGTCCCGGTCACCAGCAGCGTCGGCACGGCGAGCCGGGCGAACAGGCCGGACACCACGGGGAACAGGTAGAACAGCGCGAGCAGCGCGATGACGACGAACGTGGTGGTCCGCGCCGCGCGGCCGTCCGGGTTCGTGTAGAAGCGCACCAGCACGTGCGGCAGGCCCATCGTGCCCAGCAGCAACGCCAGCACCAGGGAGTATGTCTCGAACAGCGGGAACACCCCGGACGACAGCGGCTGGAGCCAGCTCTCGTTGTCCACCGGCGACCCGCTCACCACCGGGACGGCGGCGCCCCCGGGAAAGTCGAGCCGGGTGCCCTCGGTGACCTCGTGGGTGCCCGGCGCCCAGTACACCGGCCCGTCGGCGACGACGCCGTCGACTCCTCCGGTGGCTCCCAGCACCATCGGGGTGCTCACCTGCAGCGTCACGTCGGTCTCGACGTCGACCGTGGTGTCGGCGACGAAGAACGGCGGCGCGTCCGCCCCCAGCGATTGGCGGGACGCCGCGTCCTGGCCCGCCTGGTGGATCAGCAGCACGAACACCGGCACGGCCAGCGCCGTCAGCTTGAGCCAGTACTGGAACGCCTGCACGAAGGTGATGGAGCGCATGCCGCCGGTGATCACGTTGAGCATGACGACACCGGCGACGACCGCGGCGCCCACCCACAACGGGTAGCCGGTGACCGTCGAGAGGGTGAGCCCCGCGCCCTGCAGCTGCGGCACGAGGTACAGCCAGCCGATGAGGACCACGAACACCGTCGCGACACGGCGCAGGACGGCCGACCCCAGCCGGGCCTCGGCGAAGTCGGGCAGCGTGTAGGCCCCCGAGCGGCGCAGCGGGGCGGCGACGAACAGCAGCAGCGCCACGAACCCCGCGGTGAAGCCGACCGGGTACCACAGCGCGTCCGCCCCGTCCTTGAGGACCAGCCCCGCGACGCCGAGGAACGACGCGGCCGACAGGTACTCCCCCGAGATCGCCGCGGCGTTCCAGCGCGGGCCCACCGAGCGCGACGCGACGATGAAGTCCGACGTCGAGCGGGCCAGCCGCGCGCCGTAGGTGCCGATGACGATCGTGAGGACGGCGACCACGACGATCGCGAACAGCGAGAAGAGGTTGGGCTGCACGGGCAGTCAGCTCTCGACCATCTCGGAGAACTCCTGCTCGTTGTGCTCTGCGCCGCGGTTGAAGATCCACGCGATCGCGAGCAGGAAGGGGTAGACCCCGATCCCCAGCACCAGCCACGGCAGCCGGAGACCGTAGACGTCCATCGTCCGCAACGCGGGCACCAGCGCGAACGTGGCCGGGATCGCGAACAGCACCGCGACGGTCAGCAACCCGAGCCGCAACGCCAGGGTCAGCTGCTCCCGGACGAGCTGGCGCACGAGCACCTCGCCGACGTGGGTCTGCTCCTCCACGTCGGAGCGGGTGCGGTGGACGCGGCGGGTGCGGCGGCGCTCGGCGAGGACGACGCGGACACGCCGCCCGGGCGCGTCGCCCCACCCACCCCGGCCTGGCGCTGCCTCACTCACGGCGCTGCCTCACTCACGGGCGCTGCCTCACCCATGGCGCTGCCTCACGGACGGTTCGTCACCGGGTGCTCCAGCCCTGCTTCGCGGCACGGACGAGGCGGTCCTTGAGCTCCCGGGTGTGGCGTCTGCTCACCGGCAGCTCGGCCGCGTCGGCCCCTGTCCCGACGCGCACGACGTAGCCGGACGCCGACATGCGCAGCTCGGTGACGAGCGGCAGCGCGACGAGGAACGAGCGGTGGATCCGCACGAACCCGGCGTCGGACCAGCGGTCCTCGAGTTGCGACAGCGGGATCCGCACGAGGTGGCTGCCCTCGGGGGTGTGCAGCCGCGCGTAGTCGCCCTGCGCCTCGACCCAGCGCACCGACGAGCGGGGGACCAGCTTGGTGGTGCCGGCCAGCTCGACCGGGATCACCTCCTCGTCCCCCGTCACCTCGTCGCTCACCGGGGCGGGGGCAGTCCGGGTGCGGAAGATCCGGCGCAAGGTGTTCGCCAGCCGCTCACGGCTCACCGGCTTCTGGAGGTAGTCCACCGCGCCGACGTCGAACGCCTCGATCGCGCGGTCCTCGAAGGCGGTGACGAACACGACCACCGGTGGGTCGGGGATCATGGCCAGCACGCGGGCCAGCTCGAGCCCGTCCAGGCCCGGCATCCGGATGTCGAGGAACACGACGTCGATGTGCGACAGGCGCCCGTCCGACTCCGGGTGGTCCTCACCCCGGAGGGTGGACAGGGCCTCGGTGGCGTTGCCCGCGGTGAGCACTGTGGAGATCCGGGGTTCCGCCTGCAGCACGTACTCGATCTCGGACAGCGCACCCCGCTCGTCATCCACGGCGAGGACGACGAGCCCGGCGCGGCCGTCGGTGGTGGTCACGTCGCCGCCTCTCGTGTCTGGTCGCCTGCGCGCTCATCGTCGCCTGCGCGCTCATCGTCACAGCGACTGGGCGGCCTGTCCACGTTCACGGTGTTCGATCATGCCTCTGGCCCGGTTTTCGTCACGCAGCGCAGGCAACAGGTCACCCTGCGCCCATTCGAGGAACTCGGGCTGGGTGTCGCCGCCGATCTGCACGAGAGCGACATGGGTATACCCGGCGTCGACGAACGGCTGCACCGCCTCGACGTGCACGGCGGTCCCGGGACCGCAGGAGATGTTGTCGGCGACGTCCTCCGGCCGGATGAACCGGGTCGCACCGGCGAACGCGGCCGTGCCCGGCAGCTCGGAGTTGACCTTCCACCCGCCCGCGAACCAGCGGAACTGGCGGTGCGCGCGCTCGATCGCGGCGTCGCGGTCGGGGTCCCAGCAGATCGGGAGCTGCCCGATCTTGCGCGCGTCGGCCGGGAAGCCGTCGACCAGCGCGGCCACGGGCTCGGTGGAGATCAGGTGGGCACCGTGGCGGGTCGCGAGCGCGACGGACTGCGGCCCGGAGACGGCGACCCCGAGCCCGGGACGCTGCTCGGGCAGGTCCCAGATCTTCGCGGAGTCGACCGTGTAGTGGGCGCCGCGGTGGCTGACGTACCCGCCGTCCCAGAGCCGGGTGATGATCTGCAGCGCCTCGTCGAGCATCTCGTGGCGCACGTTGACCGGCGGCCAGCCGCGGCCGACGACGTGCTCGTTGAGACTCTCCCCCGCACCGACGCCGAGGGTGAACCGGCCGTCGGAGAGCAGCTGCACGGTCGCGGCCTTCTGCGCCACCACCGCGGGGTGGTAACGGATGATCGGGCAGGTCACGTAGGTCATCAGCTCGACCCGCTCGGTCACCTGGCTCACCGCCCCGAGTACCGACCAGGCGTACGGCGCGTGGCCCTGCTCGTCGAGCCAGGGGAAGTAGTGGTCGCTCATGACCTCGAAGTCGAAGCCCGCGCGCTCAGCCCGTGCCGCGTGGTCGACGAGCTCGCGCGGCCCGGCTTGCTCCGTCATCAGCGTGTACCCGAAAGCAACCATGGCAACAACGCTAGTACTACAGGGCCAGATGTATGGACGCGCTTCTTTGACCTGCGACGATGCAAGCCCGGTGTCCCGGCGACCAGGCATTTCTCCTCGATCTAGCCCTGTAGTACTAGGCGTGGCTCGCTTCGCTCGCCCCGTGAGTGGCGTTGCGAGC
>JALYQB010000358.1 GCA_030856045.1 Actinomycetota bacterium | reverse complement strand
ACCGAGCAGCGCGGCGCACGAGGCACACCACAGCGCGCCCGGCTGCCCGCACCCGGCACACGGCGTGGGCAACAGCAGGTCGAGCAGCGCCCTCATCCCTGCGATGCTGCCGGGCCACACCGACGGGCGCGCCCGGCCGTCCCCATCCGTGCGCGCATCCACACCCCGGCGCAGCAGGGCTGGCGGCCCCCGGCGCAGCCGTGGTAGGAGGTCCAGCCTCAGCCCGGGTAGAGGGGCACGGCGCCGGGCCCGATCCCGCCGAGCAGCGGCTCCCAGACCTCCTGGCCCTGCGAGTAGGTCCACAAGCCGTTCACGTCGGAGACGATGACCTCGCGACCGGGCGCGGCGACGAGCCCGGTGAGCGGCGCGGTGAGGTTGGTGGTGGACACCGCCCGGTACACGACGCCGTCGACGGAGACCTCCGCCACCTGCGGGCCGGGATCCGCCGAGGCGACCATGAGCAGGTCCGAGCGGGCCCAGTCCACACTCACCGCGGAGGTGATGGTGCCGGGGTGCAGCACGCGCGGGCGCCGGATGCTGACCTCGCCGGACCTGCTGACCACCGTGGCCACGACCAGCTGCCCGCCCACCACCGCCGCCACGCGCACCCCGTCGCGCGACAGCCGCAGCTCCGTGATCGGTCCGAGCTCGGCGAGCTCCGCGGCGTTCACCTGGTAGGTCGCCGGGGGGCCGGAGTCGGACAGTGCGACTCCGGCGACCGTGCTGCCGTTGATGACCGTCCAGACCTCGGAGCCGGACGGGCGCCATGTCGGGCGGGTCATCGACGCCGCGTCGAGGGCGACGGGGGTGAGACCGTCACCCGTGTCACCGACGAGCAGTTGCGGACCGCCTCCCTGGCGGGCCGCCACCGTCGCCAACCGCCGGCCCTCCGGGCTGGAGCGGGCGGCGGTGAGCACCTGCAGCCCGCCCGAGCCCGCGGCGCCGGGCAGCGGCACCCCGAAGAGGCTGCGCAGCCGTCCGCCCGAGACGACCAGGCCCTCGACGTCCGGGCGGGGACCGCTCGCGGCCATGAAGGCTGTGATGTCGGCCGGCCGCCAGTCCGGCTTGCCGGGCACCAGGGGCTCACCGTCAGCAAGGAGCTCGAACGGCGGGCGCACCAGCCCCGCCAGGGTGCTGACGAGCTGCGCCGCGGCGAGCCTGCGCTCCTGCTCGCCGACCGCAGCCATCCCGGCGAGGTCGATGACGGTCCGGCCGTCGGCCCGGACGAGAGCGTTGGACCGGGGGTGGGTCTGGAGTGGGAACGCGGAGACGACGGCGTCGGCGAGCGCGACGGACGGGCCGCCCAGCAACGCGTCGAGCGCGCGGCCCGCCAGAGTGTCGTCGGGCTGGCCGGGCACCCAGCGCACGTCGGGTACGAGCGTCCCACCGGCCGGGTCGAGGAACCAGGCGTTCACATTGCGGTAGTTCTGTTGGAAGGCGGTGCTCTCGACGATGACCCCGGGCCGCGGGTTCGTGATCCGCCACTCGCCGTCCTCCCGCACCAGGTCCAGCATCATGGTCGACAGTTCCGCGTCGGCGATGAAGCTCCCGCCCGCGGCCAGTGTGCCGATCTCCACGGCCCGCACCACGACGCTGCTGGTGTCCGGGTCGGGCGGGCTGGCGGCCCGCGGCGTGGTGTCCGGGAAGTCCTCGACCACGGTGAGGCTCGCGTCGTCATCCCACGTCTCGGCGGCTTCCTCGGTGAGGAACGCGCGCGCCGCGGCGTGGCCGTTCGCCGGGCTACCGGTCGCCTCGATGAAGTCCCGCACCAGGCGGAACGGGTTCGCGCCGGGGGACGGGCCCGCGGGCGGCGCGATCTGCGGGCCGGCGGGAACCGAACGCAGCACCCGCACGTCGGAACTCTCCGGCACGGTGGCGCACCCTGTCACGAGCAGGGCGGTCACGAGCAGGGCGGCGAGCACCGCGAGCACCCAGCGGGTCACGGTGCCGCCCCCGCACGTCGGCGCGCCACCGGGGCAACCTCGAGCGGCAGCGGGCTGCCGGTCAACTCGGTACCGCGGCGGCGCGGCACGGTCAGCCGGAACGCGGCGCCGCGACCCGGCTCGCCCACCGCCTGCAGCCACCCGCCGTGCAGCCGCGCATCCTCCAGGCTGATCGACAACCCGAGCCCCGTGCCTCCCGTGCGCCGGTTGCGCGACGGGTCCGCGCGCCAGAACCGGGTGAACACCAGCTCGGCCTCTCCCGGCCGCAGCCCGATGCCGGAGTCCTGCACGAGCACGGCGACAGCGCCCTCGTCCGCCGCGAGGCTCACCCGCACCGGCTCCTGTTCGCCGTGGTCCAGCGCGTTGGCCAGCAGGTTGCGGACGATGCGTTCCACGCGCCGCGGGTCGATCTCGGCGAGCACCTCGCCGGGCGGCAGGTCGAGCTCGACGCCCGTGCCGGCGCGCTCGGCCAGCGCGCGGACCGATTCCGCCGCGCGCGCCACCGTGTCCCGCACGTCGACGGTCTCGGCCTGCAGCTCGGCGACACCCGCGTCGAGCCGGGAGATCTCCAGGAGGTCGGCGAGCAGCGACTCGAACCGATCGAGCTCGAGCACCAGCAGCTCCGAGGAACGACGCAGCCCGACGCTCAGTTCGCCGCGCGACTCGTGAATGAGGTCCGCGGCCATGCGCACGGTCGTGAGCGGCGTGCGCAGCTCGTGGGAGACGTCGGAGGTGAAGCGCCTGCTCAGCGCGCCGAACTCCTCCAGCTGCCGGATCTGGCGCTGGATGCTCGCGGCCATCGCGTTGAACGAGGTGCCCAGCCGCGCCATGTCGTCCTCGCCGACAACCGCGATCCGTTCCTCCAGCCGTCCGTTGGCGAACCGCTCGGCCACCTCGGCGGCCTGCCGGACCGGGGCCACCACCTGACGGGTCACGAGACTCGCGATCCCCGCGATGAGCAGCAGCAGCACCAGGCCACCGACGACCAGGGTGGACTGCACCAGGCTGAGCGTGCGCTGCTCCGCGGTGAGCGGGAAGAGCAGGTAGAGCTGCAGGCTCCGGCCGGCGCTGCCGACCGGGATGCCGACCGCGAGCACGGTCACCGCGGCCGAGTCGCGCTGCACGGTGGTGATCTTGTGCGCCAGGCTCCCGCCCTCGACGGCGATCCGAAGCCCGGCGGGCACGTCCTCCTGCGGGCCGACGCTCTGCCCGGTCCCGACGACCCCCGTCGGTGCACCGCCGTCGATCAGGACGGGTTCGAACGCGCCCGCCGACGCGCTGGTCATGTCCTCCCCGCCGGTGCTGGTGAGCCGGTCGACGGCAGTGGTGAGCCGGCTGGTGAGCGACGCGGCCGACGGATCCACCGAGCTGAGCTCGAACTCCACCACGGTCTGGCTGTTCTCCGCCTGCAGCACCGCGGCATCGATCTTGGACTCGATCAACCTGCCCGCGATCTGCGTCTGCAGCACCACGCCGAGCACGAGCACCACCGTCGAGGACAGCACCACCGTGCTCGTGACCACCCGCAGCTGCAGCGACCGGCGCCACGCGGTCGCGCCCTGTGCCGTGAGATCTCGCGCCAGCTCGACCGGCCGGCCCGCCGCCCGCCGGGCGCTCCCTGCCCGGTCGGGCACGGTGGGCCGGCCGGCGGTCACGGTGGGCCGGCCTTGTACCCCACGCCGCGCACGGTGAGCACCACCTCGGGGTGCTCGGGGTCGCGCTCCACCTTGGACCGCAGCCGCTGCACGTGCACGTTCACCAGCCGGGTGTCCGCGGCGTGCCGGTAGCCCCACACCTGCTCGAGCAGCACCTCGCGGGTGAAGACCTGCCGCGGCCTCCGGGCGAGCGCGACGAGCAGGTCGAACTCCAGCGGCGTCAGCGAGATCGACCTGCCGTCACGGCTCACCTGGTGGCCGGGGACGTCGATCGTGATGTCGTCGATGGCGAGCCGCTCGGCGGGCTCGGACTCGGTGCGCCGCAGCCGCGCCCGCACCCGCGCGACGAGCTCCTTCGGCTTGAACGGCTTCATCACGTAGTCGTCGGCGCCGGACTCCAGGCCGAGCACCACGTCGACGGTGTCGGTCTTCGCGGTGAGCATCACGATCGGGAGGCCGGACTCGGCCCGAATCGCCTTGCAGACGTCGATGCCGTTCATGCCGGGCAGCATGAGGTCGAGCAGTACCAGGTCGGGCCGCAGCTCACGCACGGCGGGCAGCGCCCGTGCCCCGTCGCCCACGACGGCGGTGTCGAAACCCTCGCCGCGCAACACGATGGTCAGCATCTCCGCGAGCGCAGGGTCGTCGTCGACCACCAGGACACGAGGTTTCATGAGCACCATGGTGACACCCCTCGCGGTCCAGGCCGTCCGAGGCCTCACTCGTCGTTTCGCCGGTCACGCGATCCCGTGGGCGAGCACGGCCGCGGCGAGATCCTCGGCCCCGTCCCCGTCGACGACGTGCCACGGTGCGACCCACTGGCGCGCGGCGAGCTGCTCGTACACGGCGGCGCAGCGCTGCTGCAGCCCGGCGTCGGACTCGTAGGCGTCC
>JALYQB010000191.1 GCA_030856045.1 Actinomycetota bacterium | reverse complement strand
GCTGCCCGACCGTCCCGTTGCCCGGCTCCTGCCGTGGCTGTTCCCGCTCGCCGCGCTGGCCGTCGTCGGCCTGTTCGCAGGCAGGCTCGTGCCGGCCGCGGTGTGGTCCGCGCTGGTCCTGCTGGTGCTGGGCGTCGCGGTGGCCGGGGCGGTGCCGAGCCGCCTGACCGGGCTGACATTGCTCCGGATTCCGGCCGCCGCCGCGGTGGGCCAGGTGGTGCTCCTGAGCCTGACGCCGCGATGGTGGCTGGCGCCGTGGGGGTGGACGGTCGGCGCCGGGCTGTTGGTGATCGCCACCCTCTACCTGGTGCTGGAGTCGCGGCTGCACGGCGCCCGGCGATGGTGGGCCTACCCGCGCGGGCTGGTCGTCGCGGCCATCGGGGCGTTGTACGCGTTCGTGCTCAGCCTTGTCGTGCTCGCCTTCGTCGCGCCCTCGGTGGCCGAGCGGGGCGAGTGCCTGGTCGGCTGGTGGTCGCAGGACCCCTGGTCAGCTCGAACGCTCATTGATGGCTGCGCCGAACTGGGCGGTGGGCAGGCGGCCGCCCCGGCTGGGGTGCTGCTGCTGATGACCGGCTGGTCGCTCGCGGTGGGCCTGGCCGCGCAGATCCTGTGGGACGACCGTCCGGTGACCGCGCCGCTGGGACGGCTGCGCAGAGTGCGAGGTTCGACGCCATGAGCTGGACGAGGTTGACGCTGCAGGTGCGCACCCCGCTGTTCGGCGGCGACGACCCGACCCGCGACGACGGTGCCCCGGCCAGGGTGCCGTCCATCCGCGGTGCGCTGCGGTTCTGGTTCCGGGCGGTCGCCGCCGGACACGGCGTGTCCGACCTGGCGGAGCTCTGGAAGGACGAGGAGGCCGTCTTCGGCAGCACCCACACGCCGTCGGCGATCGGGCTACGCGTACCGAAGCAGCCGACTGCGAGTGGACGCGGCAGCAAGCCGAACTGGACGACCACCGAGAAGCGCGGTTTCGACGGGGCGCAGTACCTGCTCGGGCAAGGTCTGTGGGACTACGAGACCGGGCTGCGACGCGGCTATGTCGAGCGCGGCGAACAGTTCGACCTCGATATTCGCTTCAGCCGCGACAAGCAGGTCAGCGCCCGGTTCATGGTGGCCCTGTGGGCCTGGCTGACCTATGGCGGCCTGGGCGCTCGAACCCGCCGTGGGTTCGGCCAGCTCGTGTGCACCGCCGTCCGCGGTGATCTTCCGTGTGGCTGGACGCCTGCAGATCTGCGCGCCCCACAGGATGCCAACGTCTGGCAAGCCCTGGGGCGGTGCGCCGTACCCGGTTCGCTTCTCGGCCGGGCCACGCTTGGCTGGGGCGAGCTACTACCTGAGGACGCACCGGTCAACGACTTGCCCGAGCTTCCGGCGCTCGCTCCTCGCTGGTGGGCCGGGTTCCTGCTGGACGACGAGGCTGACTCGTTGGGTGCCGTCCTGCACATGGCCGGCTTGCGCTGGCGCCGCTTCCGCGCGGCAGACGGCTCTGATTACCTCGAGCCCGAGAGGAAACCCGGCCCGTCCACTCGCTCCCCGGAGTGGAACAAGGTCATCCACGGCACCGGCGTCCGGTACCCGATCGCCGCACTCGGGCTGCCCGTCGGCTACTTCTCCCGTTCGCAGGGACACAACTTTCAAGCGACGGTGACACCGCACCTTGGTGAGAAGACGCTGCGTCGAGCATCGCCGATCTGGCTGCGCCCAGTCCTCCTTCGTGACGGCGGGTGGGGGGTGTTCACGCAGGTGTTCATTGCACGGCTGTTGCCCTCGAAGACGGAGCTACGGATCACAGGCGGGGTGAAACGTACCCTTCCGCTGCCGCCGCCTGACGATGTCGAGGACACGTGGGGCCGCTGGATCGCCGGTGATCCCCGGTTACCCGACGACTACGATTTCCGGGGGTGACCGGATGCCCAGCCTCTGGCGGTGTCGGTGGGCGGGGTCGGTCGATCCGGATCGGAGTGCTGTGCATCGCACGCTGTCCCGGTGGCTGGACAGCGACCATCATGCCCAGCGCAAGCCATGGTCCTGGGCTGCGCAGACCTCCGACCGAGACCTGCTCATCGGCCTGCTGGACGACCGGCTCGCCGAGCGCCTGCGCAGCGGCGCGGACGCCGCGAACATGCCGGTCCGGCAGGTCACGGCGGCCAGTTGGTCCGAGCTGCGCAGCGGCCGGGCACGGGACTGCTGGCAGCTGGAGTTCACCAGCCCGGTCACCTTCCGCCGGGGAAACCGGTTCCTGCCGTGGCCCTCACCCTCAGCGGTGTTCGGCAGCCTGCGGGCCGCGTGGCGACACTACGGTGCACCCGCGGTGGGAGACCTCGAGCTCGATCTGCACCTCGACCCGCTGATCGTCACCGCCGTCTGCGGTGCCAGCCACACCGAGCGGGTCACCGTCCACGAGCAAGCCAGTGTCCTGGTCGGTGGCTTCGTCGGCACGGTGCGCTACGCCTTCGAGATCAGGGTGGGACGATGACGAGTCCGTGGTGCTCAGCGAAGTCTGCGAAGTCCTTGACGTTCAATGTCGCCAGTGGCAGCTCATAGACCAGGCAGCATGCTGCGATCCACGTGTCATTGGCTGGTCGCGGCCGACCACGGCGAAGGGCGAATCCTGAGAGCTCTCCCCATTTTCGCGCTACGTCTTCGCTGTACGGGAGGATCGCCTTACTTGCCAGCCATCGTGCCAGTCTGGCGCGGTTGGGAGGTCCCCAGTCGCGGAACGTCGCCCACTGAGTGAGCTCGCCGAGCGTGACGAAAGTAATACTGAACTGCGCGATGCCGAGTCTTGCACGTGACGCTGGGGAAAGCTTATCCTTGATGCTGAGTGAGGAAACGTCGGTATCCAGAACGATGCGTTTCACGCGTATTACGCCGAGTCGGCTCGGCGTGCTGCGTAGAGGTGCTCAAGGAACTCGTCCAACTCCTCATCGGTATCAAAGATCCCCTCACAGGCGAGATCCTTGACTGACTGGACCGGAACGTCCCGGAACAGTTGATCGACGGAGGCCGGCTTGCCCGGCACGTTCGGTGAGTACTCCGCACTGTGCGTGGTCATCATGCCTCCCTGTCGTCAGAATCCAGTGTGGCATCTCCCGACGGGCGGAAGTGGCGTGGTACCTCCGGGGCTACGGTGAGTCAGCAACCGCCGAGGTCAGTTCCATCCGCATCACGAAGCGGCTGCGCAACCTGCAACGGCTATGAGCATAGGGGCTGCTGGACGACCGGCTCGCCGAGCGCCTGTGCAGCGGCGCGGACGCCGCGAGCATGCCGGTGCGGCAGGTCGCGGCGGCCAGTCCACGCCGTGGTCGACCTGCAGGCCAAGAGGTGGCCCGTGACGACCCTCGACCTCACCTCCGACACCCCCGACACGATCGCCGCCAGGATCGTGTTCCTCATCCACCGAGTCCTGAAGGAGCAGAGCCCGGCATGTGTCTGAGCCTGATCACCGTCAACGTCGGCGCCCCGTCGATCGAGCGCGCCCACCGTCAACTCCGGTGGCTCGCCCCTCGCCCCGAAGACGTGCTGGTGCTGACCGAGACCAAGGCCACCGCGGGCAGCCAGTTCCTAGCCGGGGCATTCGCCGCAGCCGGGTACGCGGTGACCTTCCCGGAGCACGCACCGGGCGAACTCGGCGTGATGATCGTCAGCAAGCTCGGCACCACGGTCGATCGGATCGGTGCGGCGATGGACTACCTACCCGCGCGAGCGGCCGGTGTCGTGGTCGACACCACGGACGGGCCGCTGCGCATCGTGGGCGCCTACGTGCCCTCCCGCGACACCACCCTGGACAAGACCGAACGCAAGAAGACCTGGATCACACGATTCCACACCGCCCTGGACACCACGGCCTCCACCGCGCCGCTCCTGCTGCTCGGTGACCTCAACGTGCTCGAACCCGCCCACCAGCCGGCGCACCGGGGGCAGTTCGCGCCGTTCGAGTACAGCTTCTACACCGGTCTGACCCAATGGCACGGGCTGGTCGATCTCTTCCGGTACCTGCATCCCGAGCGCGTCGAACACAGCTGGGCGCGGCGTACCGAACTCGGCTACCGATACGACCACGCCCACGGCTCGCACACCCTGGTCGACCTGCTCACAGGGTGCGAGTACGTCCACGAGACCAGGCACCCACTGCCGGATGGCTCGCGGCTCACCGACCACTCCGGACTCGCCGTGCGGGTGGCGCTGACCGCCGCTACGCCGCTGCTAACCTCGGACCCCATCACAGCGGTCCACGCGCAGGATGAGCCGGAACCGACACTGTTCTGATCGCGGTTTCCGGCGGCGGCTGCCCGACGACCACCAGCCGACCGCGAGGACACGTCGCCGGATGCCCACCAGCACCACCCCACGGATCGGTGCCCGCGTACTGCTGCTCGACACCACCGACCGCGTACTGCTCATCCACGC
>JALYQB010000179.1 GCA_030856045.1 Actinomycetota bacterium | reverse complement strand
GACGTGAACGCCGCGCACGCCGATGCGCTGGCGCGCGGCCTGGACATCGTCTACCCGCTGACCGACGAGCCGTGGGGCATCCGCCGCTTCTTCGTGCGCGAGCCGAGCGGGACGGTCCTCAACGTGGCAAGTCACCTCGCCGACCTCGAATAGCCCAGCGCCCGGAACCCTGCTGGCGCTGGAAGCGCTGGAGACTCCGTGGCGATCGCCGTCGTACCGGATGACGAAGGGGACAGGACATGGTCGAGCTCTACCCGCCGATCGAGCCCTATGACCAGGGGATGCTCGATGTCGGTGATGGGAACCGTGTGTACTGGGAGGCCTGCGGTAACCCGGACGGCAAGCCCGCCCTGACGGTCCACGGCGGGCCGGGATCGGGGTGCTCGACGGGGATGCGCCGAGTCGATCCGGACCGGTACCGGGCCGTGCTGTTCGATCAGCGTGGGTGCAGGCGCAGCACCCCGCACGCGAGTGACCCGGCCACTGACATGAGCGCCAACACCACCGAGCACCTGCTCTCGGACATGGAGCTGCTGCGCGAGCACCTCGGTATCGACCGCTGGTTGCTCTCCGGTGGGTCCTGGGGGTCCACGCTGGCTCTTGCCTACGCCGAGCGGCACCCGCACCGGGTGTCGGAGATCGTGCTCTCCGCCGTCACCACCACGCGACGCTCGGAGATCGACTGGCTCTACCGGGGCGTCGCGCGCTTCTTCCCCGAGGAATGGGAGCGGTTCCGGGCCGGTGTCCCCGAGGCCGACCGCGACGGCGACCTCGTCGCCGCCTACGCGCGCCTGATGGAGGACCCCGACCCGCTGGTGCGGCCCAGGCCGCGAACGCCTGGTGTGCGTGGGTCTCGACTTGAGTGGGCCGCTGGACACCGCGTGGGAACTCGCCCGCGCCTGGCCGGACGCGGAACTCGTCGCCGTCCGAGACGCCGGGCACCAGGGCAGCGACACGACGCGCGAGCGGATGCGCAGCGCGCTCGACGGGTTCGCCCGGCAGTGAGTCGCCTGGACGTCACAGCGAGCCGCGGTGCACCCAGTCGACCACCGCAGAGGGGCCGATGGCCTCGGCGCGCGCGCGGTAGCGCTCGAGGTCGTCGGCGTCGAGCAGATCCCGCCACTGGCCGCTGGTCCCGCGGTGGAAGAAGCGCTCGTTGTCGTGCCAGATCCCGCTACTGGCGTTGGGTGCGGTCAGGGCCGCCTGGGTGCGCATCTCGTCGAAGGTCGCGGCGCTGACCAGCTCGGGCCAGCGTTGCTCGGGGACGGTGATGGCGAGCCGGTCCGCCAAGGCCCGCATCTGACCCTCGAGATCGGTACGCAGGTCGTCGAAGTGCAGCATCACGACGTCGGCGCCGTCCGGTGGGTCCCAGAAGGTCTGCAGGTGGCGCAGCGTTCGCAGCAGCGACGAAGCTGACTCCCTCGGCGGTGTGTCGTTGTCGACCCAGGCCCAGAAGCGCTGCCGTTCGTCCTCTGACCGTGGCGGCGGGGCCACCGGCTCGAGGGTTGGCTCGGGGGCGATGCCGTCGACCACAGCGGCAGCGTTCTTCGCCGCTACGAACGCGGCGAAGTCCAAGTTTCCCCAGTGGTTGTCCATGGACAACGCCGCATCGCGTGGATCGCGCCCCACGCAGAGATAGGTGACCGACGTGTCGAGCGGGAGTCCGTCGAGTGGGGTGTGGGTCTTGATGAAGCGCCGGTGTCGTTGGGCTTCGAGGTCGGCGACCACGTCGCGGCGGGCTCGGGACAACATGTCAAGCCACGGTGACAGCGCCGACAGCGGCTGTGTGAGCACCGGCTCTTGGAGAACGAGCAGCGCACATATCATCTGGGTCCAGGTGGTTCCGCACTTCGGTGGAGTGCTGATCACGATGTCGCCAGGGCGGAACGCGAAACCACGCCAGCGAGCACTGTCGTACACGGGCACTCGATAACGGACCAGCTCGCGCTCACCCACGAGTCACTCCCCTCACCTCGAACGCATGTCCGGCACCCATCATCACCACTGAGGCGCTCCCGCAGAAGAGCACCCGTTACAGATCGCCCCGGTTGGGGCGTTCCTCGTGCTCCCACCGCGGGCAGAGGGAATCCGGTACCACCGCCCCGCCGGCGCTGGGATGCTCGGGTCATGGCGGAGATCGGCTTGGATCTGCTCAGGAACTCCGGGGAGCCGCGCCCGCGTGCGTCGCGGCGGACCGACGTCGTCACGACGGTGCTGTCGGTGTGGTTCGTGCTGGGCCTGTTCCTGGACGCCTACGCGCACGCCGACGCCCCGGAGCTGGAGACGTTCTTCACCCCGTGGCACGCGGTGTTCTACAGCGGGTTCGCCGCGACCGGCGGCTGGGTGCTGTGGACGGTGTGGCGGTACGTCGAGCGGGGCCGGCGCGGGATGGCTGCGGTGCCGGCGGGCTACGGGATGACGCTGGTCGCGCTGCCGGTGTTCGTGGTGTCCGGGGCGATCGACCTGCTGTGGCACACGCTGCTGGGCATCGAGACGCAGACCGACATCTTCTTCAGCCCGAGCCACCTCGGCCTCGTCCTGGCGATGATCGTCATCGTGACGAGCCCGCTGCGCTCGGCCTGGGGCGACCCGGGCCTTCCACCCGGGCCGACGTTGCGGGCGCTGCTCCCGGCGGTGCTGACGCTCGCGTTCGCCGCGAGCCTGGTGCTGCTGTTCCTGACCTACGGCAACGCGATCCTGTTCTTCCCGAACGAGATCGTGGGGATCTTCTCCACCCTCGACGACGGTGACGCGGAGATGCTCGCAGCGCGGATCGTCGTGACGAACCTCGTGCTGCTCGCGCCGCTGCTGGTGCTGGCCCGCCGCTGGCACCTACCGGCCGGCGCGGCGACCATCAGCTACGCCGCGGCGGCGCTGATCTCGGCCACGTTGACCGGCTTCGAGCACCTCGGCACACCGCTGTCGATCGTGGCCGCCGGTGTCGGCG
>JALYQB010000171.1 GCA_030856045.1 Actinomycetota bacterium | reverse complement strand
GCCGAGCCTGCACGATGTCACGGACGCGGTGCCGGCGGCGACCTGCGGGTCAGCGCGCCTGGCCGACGCGGGCCGCCACTGAGGGCTCCGCGTCGGCGCCGAGCGCCCTGAGCACGACATCGAGGACGGTCACCGCACCGGCCTTGTCCAGCGGGTCGTTGCCGTTGCCGCACTTCGGTGACTGGACGCAGGACGGGCAGCCGCTGGGGCACTCGCAGGCGGCGATGGCGTCGCGGGTCGCGGTGAGCCACGGCACCAGCGCCCAGTGCCCCCGGTCGGCGAAGCCCGCGCCCCCCGGGTGGCCGTCGTGTACGAAGACCGTGGGCTGCCCGGTATCGGGGTGCAGCGCGGTGGACACCCCGCCGATGTCCCAGCGGTCGCAGGTCGCGACCAGCGGGAGCAGCCCGATCGCGGCGTGCTCGGCGGCGTGGAGCGCTCCGGGCCAGTCGGCGGGCTCGAGGCCCGCGCCGGTGAGCAGGTCCCCGGCGACCGTGTACCAGACCGCGCGGGTGCGCAGCGTGGCCGCGGGCAGGTCGAGCGCCACGGCGTCGAGCACCTGGCCCGACGGCAGCCGCCGCAGGTAGCCGACCACCTGCGAGGTCACCTCCACCTCGCCCAGTGACACCGTCACCCCGCCGCTGCGCCGCGACCGTTGCGTGGCCACGACCGCGACGGCGGTGGTGGAGCGGGCCGAGGTGCTCCACTCCGGGTTGTCGGGGTGCACGAGGGCGAGCCCGTGCTCGAGGTCCAGCTCGTCGACGACGAACGGCTCGCCACGGTGCAGGTGCAGGGCCCCGGGGTGAACCGTGCTGCACGCCGACGCTGGGTCGACGGTGCCGAGCAGCCGTCCGGTGTCGCCCTCGACGACGGCCACCTGCCGGCCACCCGAGCCGCGGATGTCCACGTCCGCGTGGGGCAGCTGCCGCGGGGACGACCAGAACCACCCGGAGGCGCGCCGGCGCAGCACGCCGTCGGCGACCAGCTCGTCGACGACCGCGCGGGCGACCTCGCCACCGAGCGCGTCGACGCATTCCGCGGTCAGCGGCAGTTCCGCCGCGGCGCACGCCAGCTGCGGGCGCAGCACGTACGGGTTGGCGGGATCGAGCACGGTCGCCTCGACCGCGGTCCCGAGCAGCGCAGCGGGGTGGTGCGCGAGGTAGGTGTCCAGCGGATCGTCGCGCGCGACGAACACCACGAGCGCGCCGTCGCCCCCGCGGCCCGCCCGCCCGGCCTGCTGCCAGAACGAGGCGCGGGTGCCGGGGTAGCCCGCGACCACCACGGCGTCCAGCCCCGCGATGTCGACGCCGAGCTCCAGCGCGTTCGTCGAGGCGACGCCCAGCAGCTCGCCGGAGTCGAGCGCGGCCTCCAGTGCGCGCCGCTCCTCGGGGAGGTAGCCCGCGCGGTAGGCCGCGACCCTCGTCGCGAGGTTCCGGTCCACCGGTGCGAGGGCCCGCTGCGCGCCGAGCGCCGTCAGCTCCGCGCCGCGGCGGGACCGCACGAACACCAGCGTCCGGGCGCCCTCGACGACGAGGTCGGCGAGCATCCGCGCGGCCTCGACACCCGCGGACCGCCGCACCGGCGCGCCGTTCTCCCCGGCGAGCTCGTCGAGCAGCGGCGGTTCCCACAGCGCGATCGTGCGCTCGCCGGTGGGCGAGCCGTCCTCGGTGACCGCGGTACAGGGCACTCCGGTGAGCAGGGTGGCCGACGCCGCGGGATCGGCCACCGTCGCGGACGCGAGGACGAGGGTGGGCGCCGACCCGTACCGCGCGGCGACGCGGCGCAGCCGTCGCAGCAGCAGCGCCACGTGCGATCCGAACACTCCGCGGTAGCTGTGGCACTCGTCGACGACGATGAAGCTCAGCCTGCGCAGGAACGACGCCCACCGGCCGTGCCGCGCCAGGATCCCGCGGTGCAGCATGTCCGGGTTCGTGAAGACCCACCGGGCGTGCGCCCGGACCCAGTCCCGTTCGGCCATCGGGGTGTCGCCGTCGTAGCCCGCGGCCCGCACCGTGGGGAGGCCGAGCGCGCTGACGGCGCCGAGCTGGTCGGCGCCCAGCGCCTTGGTGGGCGAGAGGTACAGGGCGGTGGCCCGCGGGTCGTCGAGCAGGCGGGTGAGCACGGGGAGCTGGTAGCCGAGCGACTTGCCTGACGCGGTCCCGGTCGCGATCACCACGTGCTGCCCGGCGTGGGCGAGCTCGCCAGCCCGGACCTGATGGGTCCACGGCCGTCCGATGCCGCAGCGCTCCAGCTCGGTCCGCAGCGGTGCTCCGATCCAGGACGGCCACGGCGCCGTCTCGGCGGGCCGCGCCCCCTGGGTCTGCACGTGCGTCAGGGGTGACTCGCCACCGGGAACCCCGGCCAGCAGGCGCGCCAGCAGCCCCTGCCCACGCCCCGTCCCGTTCTGCACCCGTGCTCGCTTCCCCGGTGCCCGATTCTGTGGGCCGATTTCGTAGGCCCCGTCCCGGTCACCCGCACGGTAGTCCGCGCCACTACCCGACGGGAGCGGCGGACATGCGCCACCGAAGTGCGCGACACGCGCGAGAGGAAGGGGTCAGCTGAGGGGGGCGCGAACTGCGTCGGCGGTGGCGGTGAGCATCGTGCGGGCGCCGTCGTAGCCCACCGAGCGGGGCACGCTGGACAGCAGCGCGACGACGTAGCGGCCGCCCCCGTCGTGCGGCAGGCCCGCGCTGTGCAGCGTGATCCGGTCGCCCAGGCAGCACATCCAGCCCTGCTTCGACACGGCGGGGAGCCCGGGCGCCCCGCCGAACAGCCCATACGCCTGGTCGAACCCGTCGGTGGCGACCGGTGGTGCCGCGGCCAGGGCACCGAGCAGCAGGTCCCGGTCCGCGGCGGGCAGCTCGGTGAGCACGTGCTCGTAGAGCGCCACGACGTCGCGCGCGGAGGTCAGCGCCTCGCCCCACCGCGACGGGACGTCCGGCGCCAGGGTCTCGGTGAGGCCCAGCCGGGAGGCGACCCTGCCCACCGCGCCGTGCCCGTCGAAACGGACCCACAGTGTGTTCATCGCCTCGTCGTCGCTCGGCCCCAGCGCGCGCCGGATGAGGTCGAGGTCGGCGGGGAGCACGGGAAGACCGCTGCGGCGCATCGTCACGACGTCGAGCGCGACCACGATCTTGACAAGTGACGCTGCGTACATCGGCACGGCACCGGACGCTCCGATCGAGACAGCCCCCGTGTGCTGGTCGAGCACGGCGATCCCCAGCGTGGCGCCCGGCGTCGCGGTCGCGACGGCATCGCCCGCCGCCACCGCGGCGGTCGCGGCCGGACCAGGCGTACGGGCCGCGGGACTCGGCGCCGGGACGGCACGATCAGTCGGCGAGTCCGGCAGGAGAGAGGTTTCGCTCAGGGCAGCAGGCAGCCGGGAGGAGGCCCCGACCTGCTGGACGTGCACGCCGATCAGGGCCGCCAGGAGGCCCACCGCCACCGCGAACGGGGCCGCCGGACCTCGGCGCGTGCCGGTGCGTGCCGTCACATACGGGAGAGCGGTTGCAGAGCGTCGATCGTTCCCTGGCCCGACCGGGTGGCGAATTATCGTTACTCAATCGTGATAAATCGGCCGAGCCTCGCTCGCCGGGCGCTGCCTGCATCCCCCGCACGGGACACCCGGGGCGGTCGTCGGAACCCCGGCCCATAGACTCCGCTGCCAGGACACCGCCGCTGCGGCGGTGTCGTCGTCCCACCGCGCCGGTCGACGAGTCCCTCCGGAGGACTCCGGCCGGTGCACGTGCTCGAACTCCAGGAGGACGGATGTCCCGGCTCATCCTCGCCCAAGGTGAGGGTCTCGAACTGAGCGGGGGCGACTTCACCGTGGTCGGTGTCGTCGCCGCGATCGCTCTCGCCGCCCTCGTCGTCGGCGCTGTGCTGATGCGGGAGGTGCTGTCGGCGGACCCGGGCACCCCCAAGATGCAGGACATCGGTCGGGCGGTGCAGGAGGGCGCGTCCGCGTACCTGAACCGGCAGTTCAAGACGCTGGTCCCCTTCATCGTCATCGTCTTCGCCGTGCTGTTCGCGCTGCCCGCCGAGGACCTCGGCGAGCGCATCGGCCGGTCGACCTTCTTCGTCGTCGGCGCGCTCTTCTCGATGACGATCGGGTACCTCGGCATGTGGCTCTCGACCCGGGCGAACATCCGGGTGGCGTCGGCGTCGAACGAGGCGGCAGGCCGGGAGAAGGCGATGCGGATCGCGTTCCGCACCGGTGGTGTGGTCGGCATGTTCACGGTCGGGCTCGGCCTGTTCGGCGCCGCGGTGGTCGTCATGGTCTACGCGGGGCAGGCGCCCCGGGTACTGGAGGGCTTCGGCTTCGGCGCGGCGCTGCTCGCGATGTTCATGCGTGTCGGCGGCGGCATCTTCACCAAGGCCGCGGACGTCGGCGGTGACCTGGTCGGCAAGATCGAGGCGGGCATCCCCGAGGACGACCCCCGCAACGCCGCGACCATCGCCGACAACGTGGGTGACAACGTCGGCGACTGCGCGGGCATGGCCGCGGACCTGTTCGAGTCCTACGCCGTGATGCTGGTCGCCGCGCTGATCCTGGGCACCGCGGCGTTCGGCCTCGAGGGCCTGCTGTTCCCGCTCATCGTGCCGGCGATCGGCGTCGTCACCGCTGTCATCGGTGTCTACGTCACGCGGGTGCGCGTCGGGGAGCCGGGCCTGCGGGCCATCAACCGGTCCTTCTACATCTCCGCGGTCATCTCCGCGATCGCCTGCACGATCGCCGCGTTCCTGTACCTGCCCCGCGAGTTCAGCGGGCTCACCGGCATCACCGACGTCGACGGCACGCCGATCGCCCAGGTGGCGGGCAACCCCGCGCTCGTCGCCGCCGCTGCCGTGATCATCGGCATCGTGCTGGCCGGCGTCATCCTGTGGCTCACCGGCTACTTCACCGGCACCGAGCACCGCCCCGTCAAGGACGTGGGCCAGAGTTCGCTCACCGGTGCCGCGACCGTGATCCTCGCGGGCATCTCGATCGGCTTCGAGTCCGCCGTCTACACCGCGCTCGTCATCGGCGGTGCCGTCTACGGGGCGTTCCTGCTCTCCGGGTCCGTCACGGTGGCGCTGTTCGCGGTCGCGCTGGCCGGGACCGGCCTGCTGACCACCGTCGGCGTCATCGTCGCGATGGACACTTTCGGGCCGGTGGCGGACAACGCGCAGGGCATCGCCGAGATGTCGGGCGACGTCCAGGGCGCGGGCGTCGACACCCTCACCGAGCTCGACGCGGTGGGCAACACCACGAAGGCGATCACCAAGGGCATCGCCATCGCCACCGCGGTGCTCGCCGCCACGGCGCTGTTCGGCTCCTACCGGGACGCGATCCTCTCCACCGCGGCCGACCTCGACATCGGCGAACTGTTCAACGTCTCGGCCCCCAACGTGCTGGTCGGCGTGACGATCGGTGCCGCGGTCGTCTTCATGTTCTCCGGCCTCGCGGTCAACGCGGTCTCCCGCGCCGCGGGCGCCGTGGTGTACGAGGTGCGCCGCCAGTTCCGGGAGAACCCCGGGATCATGGACGGCTCGGTGCGTCCCGAGTACGGCCGTGTCGTGGACATCTGCACCAAGGACTCGCTGCGCGAGCTGGCCACCCCCGGCCTGCTCGCGGTGCTGGCCCCGGTGGCCGTCGGCTTCGGCCTCGGCGTCGGCCCGCTCGCCGGGTACCTGGCGGGCGCCATCGCCACCGGTACCCTGATGGCGATCTTCCTCGCCAACTCCGGTGGTGCGTGGGACAACGGCAAGAAGCTGATCGAGGACGGCAACCACGGCGGCAAGGGCTCGCCCGCTCACGAGGCCACCATCATCGGTGACACCGTGGGTGATCCCTTCAAGGACACCGCCGGTCCGGCCATCAACCCGCTGATCAAGGTGATGAACCTGGTGTCGGTGCTCATCGCGCCCGCCATCGTCACGTTCTCGGTGGGTCCGGACGCCTCCGACCCGATCCGCATCACGATCGCCCTCGTCTCCGTGTCGATCATCGTGGCCGCCGTCGTCATCGCCAAGCGGCGTTCCACCGCGCTCACCGACACCCCGGCCGAGGTCACCGCCTGACGGGAGTGGCGAGCTGACACCCGTGTGCTTCGCTCCCGGGAGGCATCTCTCACGCGGAGCGGAGTGCGCGGGCTGCCGCGTCGAACCGATCGCAGAACTCCGCCGCAGCGGTGGCGTCGGCGACCTCTCGGACCGGCCGCAGTTCCCGCAGTACCCGAACGGAGCAGGCCGTGACTGACCGCCTGCTCGTGGTCTCCGGCCGCCACCAGGTGTCCGGCCGGCAGCGCCCGGGCGACCCCCGCACACGGCCCGCACAACGGATCAGGGTTGTACCGGGACAACACAGTGACCTGGCACGCCACACAGATCCGCGTCCCAGCGGTCGTCTTCCCCATCCCCAGGTCCTCCGAGCCGGATCCGTCCCCTCATCCGCCCCACGCGGAGAAGTGAAAGCGGCCGCACCGTCGTACAGCTGCTCTTGACCATGCCAATGTGGCACAACAGCCCGCCCTGTGGCCGGACGGCGCTGCTCCGCTAGGGTGGCGCCACGCGTCCACCGGGGTTGGACACGTTCACAGGGGTTGGACACTGCATCCGGGGGACCGACGTGCGTCTCGTGAACCGTGCCTTGATGACCGTCCTCGCGCTGGCCGCGGCGCTTGCGCTCGCTGCCTGCGGTGGTGAGGACGCCCCGGCTGACCCGGTGGTCTGGGCGGGGGCCTTCTGCGGTGGCCTGAACCAGGTGATCAGCTCCTCGCAGGTGCCCCAGCAGTCCGCCGACCCGACGGAGCAGCAGGAGGCCCTGCTGAGGATGGCCGGGTCCGTGCAGGAGTCGCTCGACACGACGGCCGACCAGCTCGGCGAGCTCGGTCCGCCCGCCATCCCCGACGGCGCCCGCACCCAGGAGGTCGTGCTCGAGTTCTTCACCACCGCGGCGCGGGCCACGGGTGATCAGCGGGATCGCGTGGCCGACCTCGATCCGGCCGCGCCCGACTTCGTGCAGCAGCTGAGCACGCTCGCGACACCCGGGTCGATGCAGGGGTTGTCAGAGCAGGTGCGGCAGGTGACCAGCGAACCGGATCTGACGCCCGCCTTCCGCCAGGCGAGCCAGTGCCGGGCGATCGGCGGCGCAGCGCGCTGATCACCGGGGGCCGCCGGGGAAGCTGTTCGGGTGATGCAGTACGAAAGAGACATGCTGCGATCGCGACTCCGCTTCCTCGCCGTCCTCGCCGCCATGGCCGCGCTGCTCGTCGGCTGCGGGGGTGGCGACGCCGCCGAGCGGCCAGCCCCCGCGGGCACGGCGGATCCCGTGGCGTGGGCCGAGGCGTACTGCTCCGGTGCCACGGCCGCGAAGGATGCCGCTCTGGCGGCGCTCACCGTCCCGCAGACCGAACCGGCGGCGCAGAAGCAGGCTCTCGGTGATTTCCTCGTGGCCGCGGAGGCGGCCTACCAGGACTCGCTGCAGCGGCTGCAGCAGCTCAACGCTCCCGCCGTCGACGCAGGCCGCATGCATCACGAGACCGCGCTCGATCTGTACCGCAGTCAGCTGGACTCCGTCCAGACCCAGCAGGAGGACCTCGCCGCGCTCGACCCGGCGGCCCCCGACTTCACCCAGCGGCTGACGGAGATCGTGAGCAGCACGTTCGACCGCCGGCAGGTGCAGGAGCGGACCGACGCGATCAGTACCGATCCGCAGCTCGCGCCCGCGCTGCAGCAGGCGCCGATGTGCCAGCAGGGGAGGCCGGGCGGCGGCGGGTGACCATGGGGCAGCCGTCCTTGTTCTCCGAGCAGGCGAGGGCACCGCAGCTCGACGACCTCGTCGGTCTGCTCTGCGCCTCGGGGCAGGTGCTCGGATTCGGCAGGGGCGTCGCGGCGAGGATCTCGGTGGTCGTGGCCGACCCCTGGCGGGCCGACGAGGTCGCGCGGTCCTTCACGGTGCGCGGCCTGCTTCCCGAGCTGCGCCGCAGTGACGAAGGACACTCCGTCGTCCGCACCGCGTTCGTCGCCGACCTCGCGCCCCTCGCCGGACGCTGGACCCGCGGCGCCGTGAAGGCCTGCCCGGAGGGCCTGCAGCTCGACGGGCCGGTGCTGCGGCTGTGGGCCTCGGTCGCCGGCGGCTCCGACGGCCGTGGCTACGTGCTGGGCCTGGACCCCCACGCCCCGGACACGCACCTGCCGCTGGCTGCGGCTCTCGCGTCCGCCGGGCTCGCCGCCGTCCTGCTCGGCCCGCGCAGTGGCGGCCCCGCTCTCCGGGTCACCGGACGGCGCCGGACGGTGCGCCTCGCCGAACTGGTCGGCGACGCCCCCACCGCTGCTCCGTCCGGGTCGTGGCCGGGGTGATCTGCGGCCCGTCGACCGGCCTGGATGCGCATTCCGCACCCGGGTTGTGCGACGCTGACGGCTCCGGTACCGCCGAGCACCGCGTCGGTGACGTGCACACTGGGTACCCGGACCGGGGGGAGATCCCTCTTCAGGCGTGACCGGAATCGAGACACGGGGTAGGCGTGGCAGGATCGAAGACGAGCGCGGGGTCGGGCGGACGCGCACGGCGGGCGAACGGGACCAACGGCACGGGCGGCGGGCGTCGCCTCGTGATCGTCGAGTCCCCGGCGAAGGCGCGCAAGATCGCGTCCTACCTCGGTGCGGGCTACGTGGTCGAGTCCTCCCGCGGGCACATCCGCGATCTCCCCCGTGGTGCCGCGGATGTCCCCGCGAAGTACAAGGGTGAGTCCTGGGCGCGGCTCGGGGTCGACGTCGACAACGCGTTCGAACCGCTCTACATCGTCACCCCGGACAAGAAGAGCACCGTCACCGAGCTGAAGGACGCGCTGAAGGACGTCGACGAGCTCTACCTCGCGACGGACGGCGACCGCGAGGGTGAGGCCATCGCCTGGCACCTCATGGAGACGCTGAAGCCGAAGGTCCCGGTCCGCCGGATGGTCTTCCACGAGATCACCGAGGCCGCGATCCAGGCCGCCGCCGCCAGCCCGCGCGACCTCGACCTGGACCTCGTCGATGCCCAGGAGACCCGCCGCATCCTCGACCGGCTCTACGGCTACGAGGTCTCGCCCGTGCTGTGGAAGAAGGTGATGCCCAAGCTCTCGGCCGGCCGCGTCCAGTCCGTGGCGACGCGCATCATCGTGCAGCGCGAGCGTGAGCGCATGGCGTTCGTGTCCGCCTCGTACTGGGACCTCGCCGCGACGCTGTCGGCGCAGGATGAGTCAGACGACGCTGTGACGCCGCGCAGCTTCGGCGCCCGGCTCGTCGCCGTCGACGGCGCGCGGGTCGCCAGCGGGCGCGACTTCGGCCCCGACGGCCGGCTCAAACGTGACGACGTGCTCGTGGTGGACGAGCCGCACGCCGGGCGGCTGGTCGACGCCCTCGCCGACGCCGCGCTCAGCGTGTCCAGCGTCGAGGAGAAGCCCTACACGCGGCGCCCCTACGCCCCGTTCATGACCTCCACGCTGCAGCAGGAGGCGGGCCGCAAGCTGCGTTTCACCGCGGAGCGCGCGATGCGCACGGCGCAGCGGCTCTACGAGAACGGCTACATCACCTACATGCGGACCGACTCCACGACGCTGTCGGAGACCGCGATCGCCGCCGCCCGCGCCCAGGCCCGCGAGCTGTACGGCGCGGACTACGTCCACCCGACCCCGCGGCAGTACACCCGCAAGGTCAAGAACACTCAGGAGGCGCACGAGGCCATCCGCCCCGCCGGTGAGGAGTTCGCGACGCCGGGGCAGGTCGCGGCGCAGCTCGACGGGGACGAGTTCCGGCTCTACGAGCTGATCTGGCAGCGCACCGTGGCGTCGCAGATGGCCGACGCGCGCGGCACCACGCTGTCGGTCCGCATCACCGGGAGTGCCGCGACCGGCGAGGTGTGCACGTTCGCCGCGTCGGGGCGGACGATCACTCATCCCGGGTTCCTCAAAGCCTACGTCGAGACCGTCGACGAGCAGGCAGGCGGCGAGGCGGACGATGCGGAGAGCAGGCTGCCGCAGCTGACCGAGGGCCAGCCGGTGACCGCGACCGAGCTGAGCGCCGACGGGCACGCCACCGGCCCGCCTGCCCGCTACACCGAGGCCAGCCTGGTGAAGGCGCTCGAGGAGCTGGGGATCGGGCGGCCGTCGACCTACGCGTCGATCATCAACACCATCCAGGACCGCGGGTATGTGTGGAAGCGTGGCTCCGCGCTGGTGCCCTCGTGGGTGGCGTTCGCGGTGATCGAGCTGCTGGAGCAGCACTTCGGCCGTCTCGTGGACTACGACTTCACCGCAGCGATGGAGGACGAGCTCGACTCCATCGCCGCCGGGTCCCAGCAGCGCACCGCGTGGCTCACCGGCTTCTACTTCGGCGCCGAGCAGGGCAGCAGCCAGTCCGTGGCCCGGTCGGGTGGGCTGAAGAAGCTCATCGGCATCAACCTGGAGTCGATCGACGCCCGGGAGATCAACTCGATCAGGTTGTTCGACGACGCCGAGGGGCGCGAGGTCGTCGTACGGGTGGGCCGGTTCGGGCCGTACCTGGAGCGGATCATCGAGGGAGCCTCGCAGCGGGCGAACCTGCCCGAGGACCAGCCGCCGGACGAGCTCACCGCCGAGATCGCCGAGCAGCTCTTCGCGACCCCGATGGAGGGCCGCTCGCTGGGCACCGACCCGGTCTCCGGCCACGAGATCGTCGCGAAGGAGGGCCGCTACGGCCCCTACGTGACCGAGATCCTGCCCGAGGACGCCCCGGCGCCTGCCGGGTCGAAGAAGGGCACGAAGCCCAAGCCGCGCACCGGTTCGCTGTTCAAGTCCATGTCGCCTGCGGAGATCATGCTCGACGACGCGCTGCGCCTGCTGTCCCTGCCGCGGGTGGTCGGCACCGACCCCGAGTCCGGTGAGGAGATCACCGCGCAGAACGGGCGCTACGGGCCCTACCTCAAGCGCGGCACCGACTCCCGGTCGCTGGGCGACGAGGAGCAGCTGTTCACCGTCACCCTCGACGAGGCGCTGAAGATCTACGCCGAGCCGAAACGGCGGGGACGCCAGGCCGCAGCCAAGCCCGCGCTGCGTGAGCTGGGCACCGACCCGGCGTCGGGCAAGCAGATGGTCGTGCGCGACGGCCGGTTCGGGCCCTACGTCACCGACGGCGAGGGCGTCAACGCCTCGTTGCGCAAGGGCGACGCCGTCGAGGCGCTCACCGACGAGCGGGCCGCGGAGCTGCTGGCGGAGAAGCGCGCCAAGGGCCCCGCCCCCAAGCGCACCACCCGGCGCACGGCCTCGTCGCGCAGCTGACGGCGTGGGACGATCGGCGTCTCCTACAAGGGGGATGGACACGGTGACCCGGGTCGGCGTGGTGCAGCTCTCGGCTGCGGAGTACGAGGAGGTGTGGGAGCACCTCGGCCTCGGACTGCGGCACTGGAACCTCGAGCTGCCCGGGGGAGCCGTGCGCACCCTCCAGGAGCGGGCGCTGCAGCGGGAGCTGGCGTGGCTGGCGCTCGAGGAGCGCGGGCTCGCCCGCGGCGGCGAGCCGGCCCCGCAGCTGGCGGATGCACTGCACGTCGTCGCGCGCGGACCGGTGGAGATCAACGGCACTGTCGACACCCCGGACGGCCGGGTGCGCCTGGTCGGCGCGGCACGGGGCACGTTCGGGGTGGTGGCCGAGCTCTACCCGCAGGGGCTGCGGCTGAGGTTCGCCCGCGACACCCCGCTCACCGCGGCGGTGCTCGCGCCGCTGCCGGACCGCCCTGCCGTCGCCGGGACCGCGGTGTCCGCGCCGGCCGACGCCCTCACCGTCGAGGCAGGCCTCACCGGTGACCAGGTGGAACAGGCCCTGGTGCGCGCCGGGATCCGCCGGGAGGACGCCGGCGTGTTCCGGCGGATGATCCAGGGCCCCCGGGTGCTGGGCGGGAGGTTCGGCGCCGCGCGGCGCGACCGGCATGGCACCCGGCACCCCAGCGAGTTCGCCGTCTCCTACCTCGCGACGGAGCGCGGCGGCTGCACCGTCGAACAGCGCCGCGGCGCAGACCGCCGCGCGTGGATCACCGTCGCACCCGCGGGGAAGCGCGACCTGGCCGCGCGGCTGGACCGGCTGCTCGAGTCCGTCCGGGTCTGACAGCCCCGCCGACTACCCTGCGCACCCCGACTACCCTGTGCCAGTGTCGGCGTGGACGGAGTGGCAGGTGAGACCAGCGGGGGACGGCGATGCCGGCATCGCCGCGGCCGGGTCCACGGTGCACCGCGTCCGCGGCGTCCTCGCTATCCCCGCATTCCGTCGGCTGTGGAGCGTCACCGCGGTGTGCGCGGTGGCGGACTGGCTCTCGCTGCTGGCGCTGTCCGCGCTCGCCACCCAGCTCACCAGTGGCTACCAGGCGCAGAGCTTCGCGCTCGGTGGCGTCGTGGCGACCAAGCTGGCGCCCTCGCTGCTGCTGGGGCCGCTCGCCGGCGCGCTGGCCGACAAGCTCGACCGGCGCCACGTCATGATCGTGTGCGACGTGCTGCGCGCCTGCCTGTTCCTCTCCATCCCGCTCGCCGGGTCCCTGGTGTGGCTGTTCGTCGCGACGTTCCTCATCGAGCTGTGCGCGATGTTCTGGATCCCGGCCAAGGACGCCGCGGTCCCGAACCTGCTGCGCGGCCCGGACCAGGTGGAGACGGCGAACCAGCTGAGCCTCGGCATGACCTACGGCGTGGCGGTGCTCACCGCGTCGGGACTGTTCA
>JALYQB010000146.1 GCA_030856045.1 Actinomycetota bacterium | reverse complement strand
AGGTCGGCGCGCTGTACCCCCGCGCGCTCCACCTGCGCGGCGGTGGCCGTCAGCTCCTCGCCCAGCCGCCGCGTCGCGGCCACGACCGGATCATCCGTCAGCTCGTCCCAGGTCACCCAGGCCTCCTCGTCGCCGGTTCACCCCGACCTTCGTACGCTGCCACACCGTGGATCCCGAGACCTTCGTCATGCCCGTCAAGGTGCGCTACTCCGAGGTCGACGCCCAGGGCGTCGTGTTCAACATGTGGTATCTGGGCTGGTTCGACGAGGCGGTCACGGCGTTCCTCGCCCACCGCGGGCTGCCCTATCGATCGATGCTCGACGCCGGCTACGACGTCCAGGTGGTCCACACCGAGCTCGACTACCGCTGCGGCGTCCGCTGGGAGGACGACGTCGCGGTGCGCGTCACCGCCGGGGCGCTGGGCCGAACCAGCTTCACCGTGGACTTCGCGGTACAACGAGACGGTGTCGACGTGGTCACCGGCAGCACCGTCTACGTGGTCGTCGCCGCGGACGGCTCAGGAAAGCGGCCGATCCCCGACTTCATCGCCCACGCACTCACCTGACCCAACCTCGGTCACCGCGAGCTAGTCGATTCGGTCCTCGGTCTGCTTGGCCAGTGTGCGCACGTTCGCCACATCGCCGCAGCCCTCGGCGAGCTGCTCGTCCCGGACGGCGGCGAACCGCTCGCCGAGCTCCGCGCGGCGATCGTCCGCGACGGCGTCGCGCGCCTCGTTGAGAATCGTGCGCTCCTCCTCGTCGAGGTGGTGGTTGATCGTCTCCACCAGCTCCTCCAGCGCGTCCTCCCAGTCCGGCGACGCCGGATCGGAGACCTCGAGCAGCGCGAGCAGCGCCTGGTGGCCCTCGGCATGTTCCTCGGCGCCGTGCTCGATCTCGTCGTCATCGACCTTCCGGAAGCGCTTCAGCGCGGGGTACACCTCCTGCTCCTCCGCCACCGCGTGCGCCACCAGCACGCCGGAGAGCTCGCGCAGCACCGCCGTCCGGTCGCTGGTCCGGTTCCTGAGCCGGCGGAACAGGTCCTCAAAACGCCGATGGTCGCGCAGGATCAGCTCGATGACGTCGCTACTCATCTGGAAGAATCTCCGGGGTGTGGTGGTGGACCGGGCGCGGTTATCGTGGTCTATCCGGCGCGTGCGCGCATCCCGGGATGCGGAGCGGTTTGGCACGGTGCGCCGCGGGGTATCACCGGCATGCGCGGCCCTGCGGGGCCACTGGCCAGCAAGGGATGGAGCGACCATGACCGACACCCGACGACTTCCCAAGCCGGTGGCACAGGAATGGGAGTGGCAGCTCCACGGCGCGTGCCAGGGCCTGAACAGCAGCGTGTTCTTCCACCCCGATGGCGAGCGCGGCTCCGCCCGGTCCCGCCGCGCCGGCCGCGCGAAGGCGATCTGTGAGGGCTGCCCGGTGATCGAGCCGTGCCGACGTCATGCCCTCACCGCCCGCGAGCCGTACGGCGTGTGGGGTGGGCTCACCGAGGAGGAGCGCCGCGAGGTGTGGTCCACCCGGAGGCAGCCGCTGGCGAGCTGACCGGTCAGTCGGGCCTGGCCAGGCCCGACTACGGCGTGGTGGACGACGTGGCGATCATCGCTGCGTCGTCCACGCGCGTGTAGGACTCCCCCGGCGGACACCGGCAGGCGCGCCGTGGACCCGTCGGGCAGGATTCGTGCGTCGGCGGGAACCAACAGCCGTAGCGTCGAATGGATGAGGAGTCCGATGACAGTCCAGGGACCTGCGGATGGCCCCGCAACCGGAGCGCCCGCGCCGCGCAGCGTGCTGGTCCGCGTGGGGGCCACCGCCGCGCAGCTCCCGTCACTGCGCGTGGTCGCAGGGGACCTGGCCGCCAGAGCGGACTTCGACCTGGACGCGGTGGCCGACCTGCGCCTGGCCGTCGACGAGGCCGCTGCTGAGCTGGTCACCATCGCCGCGCCGGGATCCGACATCACCTGCACCTTCGTGATGGCCGAGGACGGCGTGGAGGCCACGGTGACCGTGCCCACCGCAGCGACCACGCAGCTGCGGACGGACTCCTTCGGCTGGCGGGTCCTCAGCACGCTCGTGGACGACGTCCACCTGCTCGAGAACTCCGACGACGGTCGGCGCGTGGTCGGCATCGTCATGACCAAGGCGCGCTCCGGGGCCGGGTCGTCGCACCGGTGAAGCTCCCGGACGAGCCCGCGAAGCCGGGCACCTCCGAGTACCAGCACCTGGCCCACCTCTTCGTGGAGCTGGTCGAGCTGCCCGCCGACCACCCCCGCCGGGCTGAGCTCCGTGACGACCTGGTCGCGGGTCACCTCCCGGTCGCCCGCAACATCGCCCGGCGCTTCGCTCACCGCGGAGAGCCGCAGGACGATCTCGAGCAGGTGGCCACGCTCGGGCTGATCCAGGCCGTCGACCGGTTCGAGCCGAGCCGAGGCACCGACTTCCTGTCCTTCGCGGTGCCGACGATCACCGGCGAGGTGCGGCGGCACTTCCGCGACCACGCGTGGGCCATGCGGGTGCCGCGCCGGCTGAAGGACCTGCACGTCGCGCTCGGCACCGCGATCTCCGAGCTGTCCCAGCGCGTCGGCCGTGCCCCGACGGCGACCGAACTCGCCCGCCACCTGGGGATGCCGCGCGAGGAGGTGCTCGAGGGGCTCGAGGCAGCCGGCGCGTACCGTAGTTCGTCGCTAGACGATGTACTGACCGGGGGCGACGCCGGCCCCGCTCTCGAGGGTGTGATCGGCCAGGCCGACGCGGAGCTGGATCGGGTCGAGTACCGCGCCGTGCTCGCCCCCATGCTGGCGAAGTTGTCGGAGCGCGAGCGCACGATCCTCAAGCTCCGTTTCTTCGGTGGGATGACGCAGAGCCAGATCGCCGACCGGGTCGGCCTCTCGCAGATGCACGTCTCCCGCCTGCTGTCCCGCACGCTCGCGCGGCTCCGTTCGGAGCTGCGCGAGGACGTCTGATGAGACCACGAGGAGATCTGTGACTCTGCAACCGTGGCCCGGTTCCGCCTATCCGCTGGGCGCCACCTACGACGGGTCAGGCACCAACTTCGCCCTGTTCTCGGAGGTCGCCGAACGCGTGGAGCTGTGCCTGTTCGACGATGACGGCACCGAGAACCGCGTCCGGCTGCCGGAGGTCGACGGGTTCGTGTGGCACGGCTACCTGCCGAACGTCGGCCCTGGTCAGCACTACGGTTACCGCGTCCACGGTCCGCACGACCCGGCCACCGGGCTGCGCGCGAACCCCGCCAAGCTGCTGATCGACCCGTACGCCAAGGCGGTCTCCCCGGCCACGCCCGACGCGCTGGTCGACTGGGACGAGTCGGTGTTCGGTTACCGCTTCGCCGACCCGCGACATCGCAACGACGACGACTCCGCGCGGCACGTGCCCAAGTCCGTGGTCGTGAGCCCGTTCTTCGACTGGGCCGAGGACCGCCACCCGCGCACCCCGTACAACGAGACCGTGATCTACGAGGCGCACGTCCGCGGTCTCACCATCGCGCGCCCCGAGATCCCCGAGGAGATGCGCGGCACCTACGCGGGCCTCGCGCACCCGGTGATGATCGACCACCTGACCAGGCTCGGCGTCACCGCGGTCGAGCTCATGCCGGTGCACCAGTTCATCGTCGACCACCACCTCGTCGAGGCAGGCCTCACGAACTACTGGGGCTACAACACGATCGCCTTCCTCGCCCCGCATCACAGCTACGCCGCGCGCGGCACCACCGGGCTACGGGCTCACGAGGTGGTGAGCCAGTTCAAGGCGATGGTGCGCACGCTGCACGCCGCGGGCATCGAGGTGATCCTCGACGTGGTCTACAACCACACCGCGGAGGGCAACCACCAGGGCCCGACGTTGTCCATGCGCGGCATCGACAACGCCGCCTACTACCGCCTCGTGGACGACGACCCGCAGTACTACCTGGACTACACCGGGACCGGGAACTCGCTCAACGCGCGCAACCCGCACACCCTCCAACTGATCATGGATTCGCTGCGGTACTGGGTCACCGAGATGCACGTCGACGGATTCCGCTTCGACCTCGCGTCCACCCTGGCGCGGGAGTTCTACGACGTCGACCGCCTCAGCGTGTTCTTCGACCTCGTGCAGCAGGATCCGGTCATCAGCCAGGTGAAGCTGATCGCCGAGCCGTGGGACGTCGGGCCGGGCGGCTACCAGGTCGGTAACTTCCCGCCGCTGTGGACGGAGTGGAACGGCAAGTACCGCGACACCGTCCGCGACTTCTGGCGCAGCGAGCCCGGCACGCTCGGTGAGTTCGCGTCCCGGCTCACCGGCTCGCCGGACCTGTACCAGCAGGACGGCCGCCGGCCCTACGCGTCGATCAACTTCGTCACCGCGCACGATGGCTTCACGCTCACCGACCTCGTGTCCTACAACTACAAGCACAATGCGGCGAACGGCGAGAACGGGGACGACGGCGCCGACGACAACCGCTCGTGGAACCACGGCGTGGAGGGCTCGACCGACGATCCGGAGGTCCTCGCGCTGCGGGCGAGGCAGCGCCGCAACCTGCTGGCCACGATGTTCCTGTCCCAGGGCACCCCGATGCTGCTGCACGGCGACGAGCTCGGCCGCACCCAGCAGGGCAACAACAACGTCTACTGCCAGGACAACGAGCTGTCGTGGGTGGACTGGTCGTCGGTGGACGAGGAGCTGGTCGACTTCACGGCGGCGCTCGCCGCGCTACGCCGGAAGCACCCGGTGTTCCGAAGGCGCCGCTTCTTCGCGGGCCGCCCCATGCGACGCGGCGACGAGCTGCGCGACATCGCGTGGTTCACGCCGGCGGGCGAGGAGATGACCGACGAGAACTGGGAGGCCGACTTCGGCCGCTGCGTCACCGTCTTCCTCAACGGAGACGGGATCGCGGACCGCGACGCGCGCGGCGTGCGGGTGACCGACGACTCGTTCGTGCTGTGCTTCAATGCCCACGACGAGGAACTGAAGGTCGCCGTGCCCGGCGGTGGCTACGGGTCGGAGTGGTCGGTGGTGCTCGACACCTCGACCGGCGACGTGGGGGTCGGCGAGCGCACCGTCAAGGGCGACGAGACGATCACGGTGACGGCACGCTCGCTCGTCGTGCTGGAGCGCACCGGATGATCTCCACGTACCGGCTGCAGTTCTCGTCGGCCTGCACGTTCGCCGACGCGGTCGCGCTGGTGCCCTACCTGGCCTCACTCGGGGTCGGCGCCCTCTACGCCTCCCCCCTGTTGGCCGCGATGCCGGGTTCCGAGCACGGCTACGACGTCGCCGACCCGACCCGGGTGTCCGAGGTGTTGGGAGGGGAGGCCGGACGCCGGGAGCTGGTGGCGGCGCTGCGGGAGCACGGCCTGGCTCTCGTGGTCGACATCGTGCCCAACCACCTCGGGGTGGCCGACGCACTCGCGAGCCCCGCCTGGGCGGACGTCCTGCGCCACGGCCCGGACTCGGCCTATGCCCCGTGGTTCGACATCACGGGCTTCCCGGTGCAGCTGCCGGTGCTGGGCGTCGACCCGGACGAGCTGGATGCCCTCCACGTCGACGACGAGGTGCTTCGCTACCACGAGCAGGCGTTCCCGCTCGCGCCCGGCACCGGGCAGGGCACGCCGCAGCAGGTGCACGAGGCGCAGCACTACCGGCTCGTGCCGTGGGACGGCGACCCCGGCTACCGGCGGTTCTTCGCGGTGAGCGACCTCGCCGCGGTGCGCGTCGAGGACCCCGAGATCTTCGCCGCCACTCACGGCGAGGTGCTGCGCTGGGTCGCCGAGGGCGACGTCGACGGGTTGCGCGCCGACCATCCCGACGGCCTCGCCGACCCGACCGGATACGCGGTGCAGCTGCGCGAGCATGCCCCCGATGCGTGGCTCGTGGTGGAGAAGATCCTCGAGCCGGGCGAGGAGCTGCCCGGGTCGTGGCCGGTCGACGGCACCACCGGGTACGACGCGCTCGCGGAGGTGGACGGCGTGCTCGTCGCCCCCGCGGGCGAGGAGCGGTTCACCGCGCTCGACACGGCGCTGACCGGCGTGGCCACGGTGTGGCAGGAGCTGGTGCACGACTGCAAGCTCGACATCGCCACCGACATGCTCGGCTCCGAGGTGCGCAGGCTGGCCGCGCTCGCGCCCGAGGTCACCGACGCGGCCGCGGCACTCGCCGAGGTGATGGCGTGTTTCCCGGTCTACCGCTCCTACCTTCCCGACGGCGTGGCCTACCTCGACGACGCACTGACCGACGCCCGGCGCCGCCGCCCCGGCCTCGGCGCCGCGCTCGACGCGCTCTCACCCCGGCTGCACGACCCGGCCGACGAGCTGGCCGCGCGGTTCCAGCAGACCTCCGGCGCGGTGATGGCGAAAGGCGTGGAGGACACCGCCTACTACCGCTGGACACGGTTCGTCGCCCTCAACGAGGTCGGTGGCGACCCGTCCCGGTTCGGACTCACTCCGGACGGCTTCCACACCGCACTGGCTCACCGTGAGGACGTCGCCCCGCGGAGCATGACCACGCTGTCCACGCACGACACGAAGCGGGCGGTGGACGTGCGCGCCCGGCTCGCGGTGCTCGCCGAGATCCCCGGCCGGTGGGCCGCGGCCGTCGAGGACTTCTCCGCGTTGGCGGGCGCAGCCGGTGCGCCCGTTCCCGACCCCGCGCTCGGGCACCTGCTGTGGCAGACGGTGGTCGG
>JALYQB010000142.1 GCA_030856045.1 Actinomycetota bacterium | reverse complement strand
GAACTCCCCGCGGACGATCAGCGGCCCGTCGGTGTAAGGCGTGATCAGGGTGACGTCGTCGTGCTCGTCAGCTCGCATGCCACGGACGTACCCCCGCGGACCTCATCTGATGCGCGGTGCGTTTCCGCACCGGGTGAGCAGGGAATCCGCAGGCCGGTCGTCCTGAGGGTCCCCCTGTCACGCGGAGGTACTGGCGAGATGCGTCTGCCCGAAGACCGCGGCCCGTTGTCCGGAGCCGTCTCCGCCGCGCTCCGCCGGCCACCTGGCTCCGTCGATCCGGCGAGCGGTGTGCTGCGCGGGCCCACGGCGGACCCGCTGCTCGACGAGGACCTGCAGCTCGCGCTGTGGACGTGCTACGAGCTGCACTACCGCAGCTTCGACGACGTCGACGACGGGTGGGAGTGGAACCCGTCACTGTTGGCGCTGCGTGCGCAACTCGAGGCTCACCACGAGGCAGGCCTCGCCACACGGGTGCCGCGACCCGTCAACGTCGACCCGGACGAGGTGCCCGCAGCGCTCGCCGCGCTCGTCGAGGCCGACGACGGCCCCGCGGTCGGGCTGCACCTGCTGCGCGACGGCACCCTGGAGCAATTCCGGGACATGGTCGTGCACCGCTCGGTGTTCCAACTCAAGGAGGCGGACCCGCACACCTGGGCGATCCCCCGCCTCGACGGCAGAGCGAAGGCCGCGCTGGTGGAGGTGCAGGCCGACGAGTACGGCGGCGGGCAGCCCGGGCTCGTGCACCAGCAGCTGTTCCGCGATGTCCTGCGCGCACTCGATCTCGATGACACCTACGGGCACTACGTCGACGCGGTCCCCGCCCCGACGCTCGCCGCGAGCAACACCCAGTCGCTGTTCGGGCTGCACCGGCGCTGGCTCGGTGCGATCTGCGGCCATCTCGCGGCGTTCGAGATGACCTCCGCGGTGCCCAACCGGCAGTTCGGGCAGGCGTTGCGCCGGTACGGGGTGGCCGACCCCGCCGCGACCCGCTTCTTCGACGAGCACGTCGAGGCGGACTCGGTGCACGACCAGGTCGCCGCGCACGATCTGTGCGGCACACTCGCCCGGGAGCAGCCCGCGCTCGCCGCGGATATCCTGTACGGCGCGGCGTGCTCGCTGGCGATGGACGCGCTGCTCGGCAGGCACCTGCTCGACGCGTGGCAGCGCGATGTCAGCTCGCGCGTCGGCGTGCGAACTGCCACATAGCTCCATGTGGCGGGGGCGGCGAGGTTGGGACATGCGGCTGGTGGGCACCCCACCACGGTCCCTAGACCCGAGAGTAGGAGTGTGACAACCACCGTGCTTCCCGACATTCCCCGCCACCTCTACCGGCAGTCCGGGCCGTTCGCGTCCGTCTACCTCGACGTGAGTCGCGACCACGAGAACTCGCCGCACGAGATCGAGCTGCGGTGGAAGGAACTGGCCAGGTCGCTGGCCGAGCAGGGTGCGGACGACGCGGATGTGGCGGCCGTCGAGGCCGTGGTCACCGCCCCCTCCGGCGAGCCGGGAGGTGCCGGCCGCGTCGTGATCACATCGGGCGGACAGGTAAGGCTGACCGAGGTGCTGCCCGCGCCGCCGCGGCGGGATATCGCGCACTGGGGGACGTTGCCGCACGTCATGCCGCTGCTGGCGCAACAGCCCGAGACGCTTGCGCACGTTGTGGTGGACCTCGGCAAGACCACCGCCACGGTGCGGGCCGTCGCCGCGAGCGGGGACGTCTCCGAGACCATCGAGCAGGGTCGCGAGGAGTCGGCGCACAAGGTCCGCGGTGGCGGCGTGGCCTACCGCAGCATCGAGAACTACACCGAAGAGGTGTGGGCGGACAATGTCCGGACCTTCGCGAAGACCATCGGCGACACGGTCTCGCGGGTGCACGCGCAGCTCGTGGTCGTCCTCGGCGACGAGCATGCCTGCGCGATGCTGCTCGCCGAGCTCGACGCGCGGAGCCGCTCCCTCGTGGTGCAGGCCCACGGGCCCGGCCCGACGGACAAGACGACCGACGAGGGCCCGGGCGGCCAGGTGGAACGCCTCGTCGCGGAGCGCGCCGCCGAGCGCACCCGCGAGGTGATGGACGGTTTCGACACCGCGCACGGCCGTGACACCGGCCTGGCCGCGACCGGTCTCGGCCCGGTGGTCACCGCACTGCAGCAGGCCCAGGTCGAGACGCTCGTGATCGTCGACGACCCGTCCTCGGCGCGGCAGCTGTGGGTCGGCCCCGAGCCGTCGCAGCTGGCGACCAGTGAGGAGGACCTGCGGACCATCGGCGCCGAGGTACTCGGCCGCGACCGGGCCGATGCCGCCCTCGTGCGGGCCGCCGCCGGCACCGGTGCCCGGCTGGTCGTCCTCCCCCATCCCGACGTGGACCGCGACGCCGCCCGTGCGGGCAGCGC
>JALYQB010000106.1 GCA_030856045.1 Actinomycetota bacterium | reverse complement strand
GCCGGGGACTGGCCCGGCCGGCCGGGCACCGCCGCCGCCGGCGCGTCCAGCGCGCCCTGCTTGGCCACCCGACACGTGTGCACCACCGTGAAGCGATCCACCCCGTAGCGGTCGGCGGCCTCGCGCTGGGTGGCCTGCCCACACAACACCGAGACCCACAGCTCGTACTTCTCGCTCGCCGACAACCGCCGGCGCTTCTTCCTCGGCACGGTCGAATCGGACATCGTCAACAGCCTCCAGATCGGTCGGACACACCGACCCGTGGCTGGGCATTTCTGCCGGGATCTCCTTCACGAACTCAGACGCAGAAGGGACTGACCCGTGCGCGTCCTCCTCGCCAGCGTCGGAGGGCTCGTCGCCACCCTGCTGCTCCCGCTGCTGCTCATCGCCGCGATGCTCGGCAGCCTGACCACCGCGAACGCGACCACCGGCACCGTGGACACCTCCGCCATCCCGCCCGCGGCGGCGCAACACCTCGACACGATCGTCGAGGTCACCGCGACCGCGTGCCCCGAGCTGCCCCCGGTGTGGGTGATCGCCCACGTCCAGGCCGAGTCCAGCTGGGACCCCGCCGCGTTCAGCCCCGATCGCAACGGCGGCGCAGCCGGGCTCTACCAGCTCAACGAGGCCAACTGGACCGACGCGGGAGGTGTGCCCTGGACGTCGACACCTCCGGCCGCGGACGACGAGGTCCTCCAGGCCGACGGCCACCTCCGTCGAGCCATCCCTTGGATCTGTGGCAACCTCCGCACCGTCACCGCGCACCTGGATGCCACCGGCAAACCCAGCAGCCCGCTCGACGCACTGCTCGTCTGCCACATAGCCGGCTGCGGCCGCGTCACCGGCTCGGCCACCGGCATCCCCACTGCGGGCGAGGCCGGCTGCGGCACCACCTGCGCCGATCTCGTCGCCACCTACGTCGAGCGCGTGCACGACCTCGTCGGCCGGTACACCGCCACCGGCGGACCGGTACCGGTCGACGGTCTACAGGTGCCGACACCGTTCACCGGCTCGGGCACGGGCTGCACGCGACGGACCCGACCGGAGGTCGCTGCCTCACCCCGGCCACCCGGCACGCACACGACGAGATCGTTCGGGTCTTTGGCCTGCCAGGGCCCGTGTCGCCGATCCGCTCGGCGGGCTGCTGGGACGAGCACGCCTGGAACCCCACAAGTGATCACCCTCAGGGCCGCGCCTGCGACTACTTCCCCGACGCCACCGGCATCTTCCCGAAAGGGCAGGAACTGCAGAACGGCTGGCGACTCGCCAGCTGGCTCCGCACCCATGCCGATGCCCTCCAGGTCAAGTACCTCATCTGGCAGGGCCGATTCTGGTCAGCCACCACGTCGGACACCGACGGCTGGGGACGCCCCTACACCGGCGTCGGCGTCTACGACCCCACCGACGCCACAGGCGGCCACTTCGATCACGTCCACGTCAGCTTCGCGGCATAACTATAACTAACGCACGACTTCGGGTCGGACCGGGCTTGCGTCCATTCGGACGTCATGCCGACCGGTACCGCATCCGCCACACGGTCAGGCCCAGCCCGAGCACGACGTAGACCAGCGCCCGCCAGGTCGACGACGCCATACCCTCGAGCGGCAGCGGGTCGCGCATCGCGTCGATGCCGGCGTCCCAGCCCGAGGTGAGCAGCATCGGCTCGAGCCAAGCGAATGAGGGCACCGCGGCGAGTACGCCGAACGCGACTATCCCACCGAGTATGACGACGACCACGACCAGAGGGTGCTCGGTCACCGACGACACAGCTAGCGCCACGGCACCGACCGCGAGCAGCTGCCCGACCGTCCAGATCGCGACCAGTGCCGCCCGGGCAACCGCTTCGTCGTACCCGAGGGTCGTTCCCGACAGCGTGACCAGTGTGCCCTCGGCGCCGCCCACCACGACGAGGCCAGCTACGTGACTCACGATGGCGATGAGCGCGACGGCGACCACGGTCACGGTGAGCACCCCGAACGCCTTCATCACGACAAGTCGTGTCCGCCCGACAGGAGCGACCAGCAGGCCCCGCAGCGTGCCGTGGGCCGACTCGCCCGCTATCGCGTCTGCGGCGACCATCGCGACTGCGAGGGGCAGTAGCAGCGCCAGCAGGATCCACAGCGCCACCACAGGGAGCACCAGGCCGTTGCCAATGACCGTTGCCACCAGGGCCGGTCCTTCGCCGCGCGCGCCCTCACCTCGGGGACCGCCGGACACCGCGACGCCCACCGCGACAACGACGGGGACGAGGGTCAGTACACCCAGCATGATCAGTGTTCGGGGCCGTCGCAGTACCCAGCGCAGCTCAGCGAAGAGCAGCCGCCCGAGCGGGGCACGAGCCAGCACCGCAGCCGTCGTGTCGGTCGGGACAGTCATCGGCTCGCTTCACTCCACCGGGCGATGTTCCCTCGACTCCTTCTGCCGGCGCGATACGCCGTCAGCTCGAGGCGGGCCACTGAATGCCGCACCTTTGGCGATGGTCGCCTGCTCGGACTGTCGGGGGCTCATCGCCGGCGAGGTGACGGCGGCAAGCGCGGCGATCGCGACGATGGTCCACCAGCCGGCGGTGAACCCTCCGACGGCGGACACGCCCGAAGTATCGCCGAGGAGCGCGACGAGAACGGCGATTCCGAGGGCGATGCCGAGCTGGCGGGCCATGTTGACCACGGCGCTCCCCGTGGCTGACTGCGTCTCAGGAAGCTCGGCGGTGGCAGAGGACAGGATGATGGGCAATGCCAGCCCGACACCGAGACCGGCGATCATCCAACCGGGCAGGACGGCGGCCGCGTAGTTCTGCGCCTGGGGGTCAACGGAGACCAGGATGAGCACATTGCCCACGCCGTAAAGGAGACACCCCAACGCGGCCAGCCAGCCCGGGGCAACCCGCTCGGTCAGTTGCTGGGCGGCGACGGCGGCGAACGGGACCACCAGCGGGCCCGGAGCGATAGCCAGGCCAGCCTGGATCGCAGAGTAACCCCACACGTCCTGCAGCCAGAGGACCAGGATCAGAAGACCGGCCCCGAAGGTCGCGCCGAAGGCCACCATCGTGAGGTTGGACCAGGCGAAGCTCCGTATTCGTAGCATCGCCGGTGGCAGAAGCGGACGGCTCTTCAACCCGTTGTTGATCCCGAATCCCCCAAGGCAGACGACGGCGACGGCGACCGTCACGATGCCAGCCAAGCTTCCCCAGCCCCAGCGGGGCCCCTGGACGAGACCCAGGGTCACCGCCCCGACGCCGAGGGCGAGCAGCACGGCACCGGACAGATCGAGGTCGGGATCGGCGTCCTCGGCCCGATAGCCGTCGAGGACGCGGAGCGCGGCCCAGACGAGCAGAACGCCAAGCGGAACGTTGATCAGGAAGACCCATCGCCACGACAGCTCCACGAGCAGGCCACCGACGACCGGTCCGGCCGCCGCGGCAATGGCACTGACCGCGCCCCAGAGCTTCACCGCGATCACTCGCTTCTCGGGCGCGACGGCGTGCAACAGCAGGCCGAGGCTGCTCGGGATCACCGCGCTTGCACCGAGTGCCTGCACGACCCGGAGGCCGACCAGCCACCACAGCGACGTGCTCGTGGCCGCGGCCGCGCTGGCGAGAGTGAATGTGATCAGGCCGATCACGAACACTCGTTTGTGGCCGATCCGGTCGGCCCATCGACCCATCGGAACGAGCAACGCCGCGTAGACGATCGCATAGGCGTTGAGCACCCAGCTCAGATCGGCCAGCGACGCGGTGGGCAGGCTTACGCCAATATCGGGGAAGGCCACGTTCACCACGAACAGGTCGAGGCTAGCCAGGAATGGGGCTCCGCACACGACCGCCATGACAGGTTTCGGAAGTAGCGACGGGTTCTGTACCCGCTCGTCGCGAGGTCCCATGACCGCATTCTAGGGCCACAGTAATGGTCGGTACAACCCGCCCGGACGGGTTCGTGATCATTCTCCGGACGCGGTGGGTCGCGACACGGACAGTTTGATTACTAACGGGGCTTCGCCCCAGCCCGACGAGGCATGCCGTGGTCGGCTTCCGGTTCTCGGGCAGGCTCGCGCAGGGACCCGCGGTCAGACTGGCCGACCGCCGCCACCCGCTACGCCTAGATGTGTTGACCATGACGCGAAGTGCGTATCTGCAGGTCAGGTGCGCTGTCGTTGCGCTGTAGAGCGGGCAGCATCCCACGTTACGCCCGTCAGATCCGACCCGCGAGCACCAAACTTGACTCGATCTTACCGACTTCGTCGGTCCAAGTCTTCTAGGGCCTGGTCCAGCAGCCGGGCCGCACCCCGGTAGTCTCCGGTCCGGTAGTGCACGGCGGCGAGTTCGGTGCGTGCGTTCGCCTCGAGGTGCCGGTTGCTGAAGTCGCGGTACAGGCCCAGGGCGTGGTTCAGCAGCCGGGCCGCGTCCGGGTAGTCGCCGGTCTCGCGCCGCACCGCCCCCAGGTAGGTGAGGGTATTCGCTTCGCCGTGCCGGTGGCCCAGGTCACGGAACAGGCCCAGGGCGCGCTCCAGTACCCCGGTTGCACCCGGGTAGTCACCGGTCAGCCACCGCACGACTCCCAGAAAGGTGAGGGCGCGCGCCTCGCCGCGTCGGTCGCCCAGGTCATGGTGCAGGTCCCGGGCCTGCTCCAGCAGCCTGGCGGCACCCGGGTAGTCCCCGGTCTCCCACCGCACGATCCCCAGGTTGGTGAGGGTGTGCGCCTCGCCGCGCTGGTGACCCAGGCCGCGGCACAGGCCCAAAGCGTGGTCCAGCATCCGGGCCGCACCCTCCGGGTCCCCGGCCACGTGCCGCAGGTTCCCCAGTTCGGTGAGGGTGGTCGCCTCGCCGAACTGGGGACCCAGGCCGCAGTACAGGCCCAAAGCCTGCTCCAACACCCCACCCGTCCCCGCGTAGTCCCCGGTCACTTGCCGCACGGCTGCCAGGATGAGGAGGGTGGTCGCCTCGCCGAGCTGGTGACCCAGATCCCGGGACAGGCCCAGGGCCTGCTCCAGCACCTCGGCCGCCCCCGCATAGTCCCCGGCCAGCCGCCGCACGTCGCCCAGATCGGTCAGGGCGGTTGCCTCGGCGAGCCGGTCACCCAAGTGCCGAGCCGCGGCCACGGCCTGGGTGTGCAGTGTGATGGCCTGGGCCCAGGGGCCGTCGCTGCGCAACAGCGAGACCAGGCCCGCGGTGAGCCCGACCACCCCGGCGTGCTGGGCCCGGTCGGTGGCGTAGTGCAGGCACGCCAGCAGATTCACCCGCTCCACCCGCAACCATCCCAACGCCCGGCCCTGACTACCCAACCCCACCCCCGACTCCACTCCGGCAGCTGGCGGGGCGGCGGTGGGGCGGGGGTAGTGGGTGAGGCAGGTCTCCGCGCGGGTGGCGGTGTCCTGGTAGAAACCCACCACCCGGCCCACCGCCTCCTCCCGCTCCCCAGCGGGATCGGTCGCG
>JALYQB010000093.1 GCA_030856045.1 Actinomycetota bacterium | reverse complement strand
TCGCAACGCCACTCACGAGGGTTAGCGCCAGAAGAGGAACTCGGCCTGGCCCGCACCGGCCGCGGCGAGGTCGCCGCCGAGGACGTCGAACAGCGCTCCGGTGACGTCGAACAGCACCGCGGCGAGCGCCGGGATGCTGATGATCAGCACGAACAGCAGCAGCGGGGCGAACGGGCGCACCTGCGCCGCGAACGCCCTGGCGGGCTGCGAGAGGTAGGGCTCCAGTGCGCCGAAGCCGTCGAGCCCCGGCACCGGCAGGATGTTGATCACGAAGGCCAGCACCTGGACGAGCGCGAGGTAGGACAGCCCGATGGCCAGGCCCACGGGCATCGTCACGGTGCCGACGGCCGCCACCAGGACGCCGCCGAGGACGAGATTCGTCAACGGCCCCGCCAGCGAGACGGCGGATTCCACCCCGCGCGAGCGCAGCGCGCGCCGCTCGATCCATACCGCGCCGCCCGGCAGCGGGATCCCGCCGACCGCGAGCAGCAGCAGCGGGAGCAGCAGCGAGTACACCGGGTCGGTGTAGCGCCGGATGTCCAGGGTGAGGTAGCCCTTCGCGCGCACCGAACGGTCGCCGCCCCGGTACGCGACCAGCGCGTGGCCGAACTCGTGCAGGCAGAGCGACGCCGCCCACCCGCCCAGCACGAGCAGGACGATGCCCGCGGTGCGGACCGGGCCGGGACCCGACGCGGCGAGTACGCCTGCCCCCGCGGTGCCGGCCAGCAGCAGCAGGAACAGCGGGCTGGGGGCGAGGCCGGTGCGTCTCACCGGGACAGTCTCCCCGACCCGCCGGTACACCCGGACGGGTTATTCTGCCCGACACGCCGAACGCGACGCGCCCCGTTCGTGGCCGGATGTGCCTCCCGGGTTGCGCGGACCCTCCCGACACCGGTGTAATTCCAGCGGTGTCATTCTTCGGGGATCCAGCGCGGCGAGGAAGGCGGACCGCCATGACCGCCATGGATGAGTTGTACAGCAGCGAGACCGGCCCGGGCGTTGTCGTCGACTTCGGGGCGCCGGACGAACCGGACGAGCACGAGTGGCAGGAACGTGCCCTCTGCGCGCAGACCGATCCGGAGGCGTTCTTCCCGGAGAAGGGCGGCTCCACTCGCGAGGCCAAGCGCATCTGCACCGGCTGCGAGGTCAGTGCCGAGTGCCTGGAGTACGCGCTCGCCCACGACGAGCGGTTCGGTATCTGGGGCGGCCTGTCCGAGCGGGAGCGCCGCCGGCTCAAGCGCCGGGCGGTCTGACACACGTACGGTGTCGCTGACCACACACGCCGGACGGGAGAGGTCGTTGCCGCGCACATCTCCGACGGTCGCTGCGGCCCTGCCCGAGAGCCGGCGCACCGCTGAGGTGCTCGGCGTCCTCGTCTGCCACGACGGCGCCGAGTGGCTGCCCGCCGCACTGGCGGCACTCCGCTCGCTGACGGTGGCGCCGCGCCGCGTCATCGCTGTCGACACCGGGTCCACCGACCGCACGCCGGAGTTGCTCGCCGCCGCGGGTGACATCCTGGACGGCACGCTGCTGCTGGCGTCCGACGCGGGCTTCGGCGAGGCGGTCGCGGCTGCGGTCGCGCACGCGGAGCAGCGCTGGGACGACCCCGGTGAGTGGGTGTGGCTGCTGCACGACGACTGCGCACCGGAGGCCGCCTGCCTCGACGCCCTGCTGTCGGTGGCGGAGCTCTCGCCGTCCGCGGCGCTGCTGGGTCCGCTGTGCGTCGACTGGGCGGACCCGCGCCGGGTGGTCGAGGCGGGGCTGTCCACCGATGCCTCCGGCCACCGGCAGACCGGGATCGACGCCGTGGAGCTGGACCTCGGGCAGTTCGAGCAGAACGTCGAGGTGCTCGCCGTGTCCTCCGCGGGGGCACTCGTGCGCCGCGCGGTGTGGACGTCGCTGGGGGGTTACGACCCCGACCTGCCGCTGTTGCGCGACGACCTCGACTTCGGCTGGCGCGTGAACCAGACCGACCACGTCGTGCTGTGTGTGCCCGCCGCCCGGCTCCGGCACGTCGCAGCACTGGGGAGCGGTCGCCGCCCGCTGGACGCCGTGGCTGGGCGCCGCCGCGGCGTGGACCGCGCCCACGGGCTGCGGACCTACCTCGTCAACTGCTCCAGGACCGCCTTCGTCACCGGCGTGCCGCGGCTCGTCGCGCTGTGCGTGGTGCGGGCCATCGGCTTCCTGCTCGTGCGGCGGCTCGGTGCGGCGCGGGCCGAGCTGTCCGCGCTCGGCTACCTGCTGTCCGGCCGCGCGAAGCTGCGGGC
>JALYQB010000089.1 GCA_030856045.1 Actinomycetota bacterium | reverse complement strand
GGCGAACTGCCCGCCGTCGACGCTGACGGCCGCGGTCCGGGGCGTCACACCGAACGGCAGCCCCGCCAGCCGGTAGGCGATCGAGAAGCGGAAGGCGAACAGGGCAGGCGTCGGCACGATCGACGGTTACCCGGTCCGGGGCAGGTTCACGCGGCCGCACCCCACCCAGCGAGGTCCGACGGTGATTCGGGTGGTTCGGACTGCTGCAAGCGGGTATCCGGTGATCGATGTCCGATGACAGGCCGGTGCGCTCGCCGAGGACACCGCTGATCAGAGGTGTCGATCCTGGCAAGACGCTCGCGGCCCTCCGGCTACGCAAGCTGAACTACGACCGGGCGGAGGTGCGGCGTCCGGAGTGGAACTTCGACCTTCACCGCACTGACGTCGCCGCGGAGCCACCGGGCCCGCCGATGCCTGGTGGTCCGTGGGAGATTGCGCGCGAGCTGGTGCGGGACTACGAGTTCACCCCGCCTGGGCTCGTCCATGCCGCGTACTCCCGCAGCGCCCCGTTGCTGGGACGGGACATGCTGCTCGAGGGCCGGTTCGCAGTTTTGCGTTTCCTCATGGGTGTCCGGATCACCTCGCTGGTCGACGAGGTCGACGACACACAGCACAGTTGGGGGTGGGGCTACGAGACCCTGCAGGGGCACCTGGAGCGTGGGGAGGTCGTCTACCGCGTGATCAAGCACCGTGACTCCGGCCGCGTCGAGTTCACCGCCACGGTCCATTCGCAGGCCGACCCAACGCTCGGCCCGGTGTACAAGGCGGGCTGGGCGCTGTTCGGCCGCCGGAACCAACTGAAGTTCTATCGCATGATCGGGCAGCGGCTGCGCACCTTGATCGCAGGGCGTCTCACCGGCGAATCCACCGACATCGCTGTCGCACCGCCTGCGAAGCCGACCGAGCACTCCGACCTGGTCTGGGTGCCGTCCAGCGCGCGACCACACGCAATGGACCGGTTCGCCCTGCATGTCTGCGATCCGGCGTGGCGCCGCCTCGGCTGTTAGCCGCTCACCGGCGCGGCTCGCCCCTCGATGTGGCCGTAGTCGACCCGCCGGGTGCGGATGGTGACACCACCGCGAGCGGTACCGCGTGCAGTTCGGGCGATGCCAAGACAGCACCGGACCCACATGTTGAGCTGAATCTCCTTCGCCAGCCCCAGCCGGGTGTACAGGAAGTCGACCAGTCGGCTCCCGGCACGGTTCCATGTCTCGATCGTGAACTGCAGCGCTCCCGGCGTCGGGTCGACGCGGAACTCGACCTGGCCCGCTTCGAGGTGACCCCTCAGCGTGGCGAGACGGAAGGACGTCGCAGTGCGGTTCACCACCCGGACCGGCCCGTCCCAGGGGCCGGGCATGTGGACCACGTATTCGTCGCCGGTGGTGAGCTCCCCGTCGCGACCCTTGGTCTTGCGGAACACCGCGGTTTCGGTCGGTGCGATGGCATTGAGATCGCCGGCCACCGCGGCGAGCACCTCATCGGCGCGCATCGGGCTGGCTTCGATACGGATATGGAAGCGACGATGCCACAACAGGCCCACGCCGTCCTCGATCCGCTGGGTCAGCTCGTCCACGCTACCGCGCGGCAGCTCGGGGGGCAGATCGCTGAGATCCCCGGCCTCCTCGGTGCGGTGCAGTGGTGTGGTGAGCCAGAGGTAGCGCCACGCGACGAGTAGCGTGCCTAACGGCCAGCGCACCAATATTCGGGCGGTTGGCCGGAGCGTAATCTGACGCGGCACGGGAACCCTCCGATGCGTGAGTGAAGACGTCGTCGAGAAGAGAGGTTCCCGCCATGGGCGCGATGACACCCGGAGCCGGCTCCGTCGTCCGGCGCGTGCTGCTGTACGTGGGGCTGCGGAGCAGCCACCTGCACATCATGTCGCTCAGTTCCGTGGTCCTGTGCATCGTCCTGTGGATGCGGGCGAAGACCTTCGACCAGGACGAACGCGACAACGCGGAGCGGCGGGCGCTGTTCGTCGGTCTGTGGCCGCCGACACTCTGGCTCATGGGAGACAGCATCGACCGCGCGGAGCGGTGAGCAGTCCCGCCGGGTGTCTGCGACCCCGCCTACCGTCACGGTAGGCGGGGCGGGTTCTCGTGCGTTGGGTCACAAGCGTGAGCAGTTCACCACCGCGTACTGGCCGGTGCTGGTGTTCTCCGACAGCACCTCATCGTTGCGGATAACGCGGCAGGTGATCGAGGTGATCGACCGGTCGCCCTGCGCCGTGAGCGAGGCGACACCGGCGATACTCCCATCCCCGAGTTCGACCGTCTTCGTCCACGGCAGTGCGACGCCGTCCTCCTGTACGAGGTTGACGTTCTCGTCGGCGCTGTAGGTCACCATCGCGGTGCCGTCGCCCTCACCGATCACCTCGTACACGGTTCCGTTCCCGGTGGCCTGCTCGGCCGGTGCCTCAGGTGCGACGGGTGCACCGGGCGCGGCAGGGGCGACGGGTGCACCGGGCGCAGCGGGCGCGACGGGGTCCGCGGACGTGCTGTCACCCCCGATACCGGACACGGCGGTGACGGTGATCGCCGCGGCGATCACGATCAGCGCGGCGATCACGATCACCCAGGGCCACCTCCTGCGCTTCTTCTTCGCCTGGACCTCGTCCTCCGGCGGCTGGTACTGCGCACCGGGCGCGGGTGGAGTCTGCTGCGTCATCACGCTGTCCGATCTTGGTGGTGAAAGGGGTGCCGCCATGGCGCTCCCACGGAGCGGACAGTGATACCGGCAGCGGCCACCGCTGCGCAAGTGGGTCACTGTCGAACCTGCGAGGATGAGGCCATGCCAGCGGCCTGGATCGAGGGCCTCGTGCAGCCCGGTCGCGAGCTACGAGGCACCGGGAACGGTGTGCTCTGCGCCCTCGGCCCCGACGATCCCGGCTCACCCTATGACCGCCGAGCCGCGACCTACGACCGTCTCGTGGGCAACAGCCTCTACAACCGCGTGGTGTGGAGCAGCAGCCCGGCGTCCTACGCCGCGTTCGCCGCGACGGCGGTCGCCGACTCCGACGGGCCGCTGCTCGACGTCGGATGTGGGAGCGCGGTGTTCACCGCTGACGCATACCGGTCCACCGGGCGCGCCCTCATCCTCGTCGACCGCTCGCTGGGGATGCTCGCCCTGGCTGCTGAGCGGTTGCGCGGCCACGATCCGGCCCGGGTTGCGTTCGTCCAAGCCGACCTCTTCGATCTCCCGTTCCGGCCCGGCTCGTTCACGACCGTGGCCTGCCACGGGCTGCTCCACCTCTTCGACAACCCCGCCGAGGTCATCCGCGCCCTGCGCGCGCACGTGGCTCCAGCCGGGTCGCTCTACGCCACCTCGCTCGTCGCTGAAACGGCCATCGGTGGCCGTGCTCTGGCGCTGCTGCATCGCGCAGGCGAGGCAGCGATCCCGCGCCGCGAGCGAGAGCTGGCCACCGTCGCTCGGGCCGAGTTGGGCGCTCTCACCGAGGTACGCCGCGAAGGCTCCATGGTTTTCCTCACCGCTGTCCCCCGTCACGCCGGTATATCGCATCGCGACATATAGTGCCTCTGATAGTTCCGTTTCGGGACCTACGGCAGCTGAGTTGCGGTCGCTACCCGTCCGGCTGCACCACCATGGCCGACCCCCCGCCGCGGCGAGCAGGCTCCGCGGCGGCGAGCCAGCGTCCGTCGGGCAGCTGCTGCACGCCGGCAGCAGCCCCGAGCTCCGCGGTCTCGGTGAAGGTGTGCCCCAGCGCCTCCAGCGCCCCCCGTTCGGGGGTCGCCAGGAACGCGGGCTCTCCCTCGGTGCCGGCCGTGTTGCGCTGCGAGGCGCGGGGCGCGGCGATCGCGTCGAGGAGGGACAGTCCGCGGTCGAGGTGGCCGGTGAGCACCTGCAGCACGGTGGTGATGATCGTCGCGCCGCCGGGCGAGCCGACCGCCAGCACCGGCACCCCCTCGTCGAGCACGATCGTCGGTGCCATCGACGAGCGCGGCCGCTTCCCGGGGCCGGGCAGGTTCGGGTCCGGAACGCCGGGGGTGGACGGGGTGAAGGAGAAGTCCGTCAGCTCGTTGTTCAGCAGGAACCCACGGTCGGGCACCACGATCCCGCTGCCCCCGGTCACCTCGATCGTCAGCGTGTAGGACACGACGTTGCCCCACCGGTCGGCCACGGCGAGGTGCGTGGTGCCGGGTCCCTCCGGAGCGGCCGCGGCGGGCGCGCCCGCAACCGCGCACGGCTGCGGGCCGCG
>JALYQB010000086.1 GCA_030856045.1 Actinomycetota bacterium | reverse complement strand
GATGCGAACTACATCGGCAAGTTGGAGCAGGGCACCATCGGTTGGCTGCGGGATCCGGAGCGGCGGGCGGCGTTCCGGGCGGTGCTCGGTGTCACGACGGATGCGGAGCTGGGTTTCCGGCGTCCTCTGCGCAGCCGCACTACTCTGGTCGGTGTGGAGCGCCAGCAGTTTCTCCGGGTCGGCCTCGGGGCCGGCGCCGCCGCGGTGGCCGGCCCGGCGGCGCTCGTGGAGCTGCTCGCGCCTAGCCAGCCCACCCGGATCCCCTCGGTGGTGAGCATGACCCACGTCGCTGACGTGCGCGCCGCCGCCGAGGCGTTCGCGGGCTGGGACGCTCGCTACGGGGGCGGGCTGATGCGCGAGGCCGTGACCGCACAGCTGCGTTACTGCGCCGAGCTGCTGAACGCCCGCTGCTCCGAAGCGGTGCAGGGCGAGCTGCTCACCGCGGTGGGCTCGTTCGCCGAAACGGCCGGGTTCATGGCCGTGGACGACTTCACTCATGAGGACGCGCGGCGCATCTTCCGGTTCGCGCTGTCCTGCGCCGAGGAAGCCGGGGACTGGCACCTGCGCGCGCAGGTGCTGTGCTCGATGGCCTACCAGGAGTCCCTGTGCGGTGACCCGGACGCCGGGCTGGCCTACACCGAGTCGGCGCTGGTGCGCGCCAACCGGTTGACCGCCACCGAGCGGGCCATGCTGCACAACAGCCGGGCCCGCGACCTGGCCAAGCTCGGCGAGGTGCAGGGCGCACTGAGCGCTGTCGGCACGGCCGACGAGGAGTTCAGCCACGCGCGTCCCACCGAGGATGCGCCGTGGATGGCCTCCTACAACGAGGCCCGCCATACCGGCTTCGCTGGGAGCGTGCTCTGGGAGCTGGGTATGCGCGGCCAGTTCGTCACCGAGGCCCGGAACCGGCTGAGCACCGCCAACGCCACCCGCACCGAAGGTCACCGCGCCCGCACCCGCGGTCAGATCAAGCTCACCAGTCTGATCATGGCCACCGGCGACCCCATCGAGGCCACCGCCCTCGGCACCCAGGCCCTGGACGGGGCAGCCACCCTACGCTCCCGCCGCGCCATCGACGACCTGCACGACCTACGCCGCCTCAGCGAATCCCACGCGCACCTCACCGAGGTGGCCGACATGCGCCACCGCATCGGCGCCATGGTCGCCGCCTCTTGAGCACAGACCCGGCCGCCGTCATGTCGTGAAGCAGGTGTCCTGGTACGGCAACCCCTCGATGTAGCGGGCCCACTCCTCATGATCGAGACCGCGCACGGTGATGGAACAGGCACGTTCCACCGCGTGATCCATAAGATCATTGAGACCCGTGAGGTCCCACAGGATCACGGTCTCATCGTCGTCACCGGTGGCCAGGGTGGTCCCGTCGGGGGCGAACGCCACCGAGCTCACCGGGCTGGTGTGGCCGGTGAGGGGTTGGCCGAGACGACGGGGTTGGGCCGGGTCGGTGAGGTCCCACAGGATCACGGGGCCATCGTCGCCACCGGTGGCCAGGGTGGTCCCGTCGGGGGCGAACGCCACCGAGTACACGAAGCTGGTGTGGCCGGTGAGGGGTTGGCCGAGACGGCGGGGTTGGGCCGGGTCGGTGAGGTCCCACAGGATCACGGTGCCATCGTCGCCACCGGTGGCCAGGGTGGTCCCGTCGGGGGCGAACGCCACCGAGTACACCAGGCCGGTGTGGCCGGTGAGGGGTTGGCCGAGACGGCGGGGTTGGGCCGGGTCGGTGAGGTCCCACAGGATCACGGTGCCATCGGCGCCATCGGTGGCCAGGGTGGTCCCGTCGGGCGCGAACGCCACCGAGTACACGAAGCTGGTGTGGCCGGTGAGGGGTTGGCCGAGACGGCGGGGTTGGGCCGCGTCGGTGAGGTCCCACAGGATCACGGTGCCATCGGCGCCACCGGTGGCCAGGGTGGTCCCGTCGGGGGCGAACGCCACCGAGTACACCGGGCCGGTGTGGCCGGTGAGGGTGTCGGCGTAGCGGGTGGTGGTGAGGGTGTTGACTAGGCTGGCGTGTGTTTCCCCGTCGGGGTGGATGCGGTGAGCTGCGAGGCCAAGCCGTAGAGAGGTGCGCAGGTCGGTGTCCCGGGCGGTGTCGGCTTGGGCGACCAGCTGGCGGGCGGTAGCGATCCGTTGCAGGTCTTCCGCGTTGCGTTGCAGGTCTTCCGCGTCGCGTTGCAGGATGACCGCGACACCGGCCGCGGCCAGGGCGAGGACGACCAGCACCGACAGGACGGTGGTGGCACGCCTTCGGCGGTGGCGGTCGCGGCGGATGCTGGCGTGCAGGAAGTCACGGGCCTTCGGGCTGAGGGCGACGCGATCGGTGACCAGTACCCGGCGCCGCCGCGGCGACAAACGTGAGTGGCCGCGCTTCGGCGATGCGTCGGTCGGCGTTGCTCGGGTGTGGATGCGGCCGCCGGTGTCGGATACTGCGGCGGCGAGTTGACCGCCTCCCCACAATCGGGCGGGCGGGCGGCTATTCGCGTTCCATTCTTCCGCAGCGTGCTCGACTGCGCGGCGGGCTCGCAGCGCCGACACGTTCTCGGTGATCGCTGCGGCGAGTGGGGGCCAGGCGGACAGGAACGCTTCGTGTGCGACGCCGATCACCACGGTGCCGTTGTCGGTGTCGGTGCTCAGCAGCCGCCCCGCGACGAAGGCGCCCAGTTCGGTAGTCACCGGATCCGGTAGCTCGGCGCGATTGACCCGCCAGCGGGTTGGGCGGCCTTGTTCGTCGACGGTGACCAGCCGCAGCAGTCCGGCGATCACCTGCTCTCGGCTGCGGCCGCCGGTGGTGATCGCGTCGGCCAGGGCCGCGTCGGCTTGGCGGGTCAGGGCACCTTGCACCCCGCCGAGCTGGTCGTAGCGTGCGCTGGACAGCCGTCCGCCGCGGGTGATGCCCTCGGCGAGCTGGGCGAGGGTGAACGCGAGCAGCGGCAGGGCTTCTCCGCTGTCGGTGTTGTCGACGAGCCGGTCCACCAGGCCGTCGTCGAGTTCGATCCCGGCCAGCCGGGCCGGTTTCTCGATCACGGAGCGCAACGCTTCGCGGCGCAGCGGACGAAGCGGGTAGACATGGGTCGGCAGCCCGGCCAGGTCGGGGTCGGTCAGCAGCTGGTCGAGGAACTCCGGGCGCAGCGTGGCCACCAGCTGGACCGGACCGGCCAGCGCCGGGCGCAGCAGCTCGGCGAACCGGGCCCGCTGCGCGGATCCGGTCTGGGTGAGCAGTTCCTCGAACTGGTTTACCACGAGCAGTAGGCGACGCTGCCGAGCGTCCGAGGCGGCCAGTAGCAGCTCGTCGGCCAGCCTCGCAGTCCGGCCCTCACCAGCGACGACTTGCCGCACCCGGACAGACCGACGACCAGCAGCGCCGCACCCTCGGCGCGGCCGAAGAACACCCGATGCTGATCGATCTCGAACGGCCGCAGCCCCGGGAACGGGGAACGATCATCCGGCCAGGCGGCATCGACCAGGCGCAAACGCCTCGATCAGGGCGGTACGGGCCGCGACCGGCTCGCCCGTCATGTCAGTGTGCTGGACGGATTTCAGTAGTGGGTCAGCCACACCCGGTTCGGCCTGGAGGGGCAGCAGTCGGATGCCCCGAGACCGGGCGATCGCGGCCTCGGCCGTGCACCACTGGGACGCTGAGCTAGCGAAGCATGCCGGCGGTGAGCTGGTCGGCCTGTCCTGCCTCGCCGATGGCGCGGACGCGCTCTTCGCCCGCGCGGTGCTCGACGCGGGCGGGACGCTGGTTTGCCGTCGTGCCCGCCGAGCGCTACCGCGACGGCCTGCCCGAGAGCCACCGCGTCACCCACGACGCGCTCATGGCGCGCCCTCGGACGTGATCAGGCTTGACCCTCGCGAGTCCGGCGCCCAGGCGCACATGGACGCCTCGCTGCGCATGATCGAGCAGGCCGACGAGCTGTACGCCGTGTGGGACGGTCAGCCCGCGCGCGGCTACGGCGGCACCGCCGACGTGGTGGATGCGGCCAACGCCCGCGGCGTACCGGTGACGGTGATCTGCCGGCGGCCGCCGAACGGGGGTGAGCCGACGACCTCGGCGGCGGTATCTGCGAGGGTGACGAGCGCGTTGCGGACTCGCCCGCAGCCGGGCCGGGAGCTGGTCACAGCGGTTCGGCACGGTGCGCAGCCACGATGTTAAGGGAGGACAGCGGGAGGACTGCCGGGTGGTGTGAGCGGGTGTCGCAGCGCGACGGATCATGGAAGGCTGCTCACCTCACGTAAGGGGGAGGACGTCAATGGGCGAGCCCAATGACCGGTTGCGCCGGGCGCGGGAGCGCATCGAGTCGCCGTACGCCACGGGTGAGTCGTTGTCGCGTCAGGAGCTCGCCGAGCTGGTCAACGCGTGGGTGTATGAGCACACCGA
>JALYQB010000081.1 GCA_030856045.1 Actinomycetota bacterium | reverse complement strand
GCGTGCTGGTCACGCTGCCCGGCCCGGAGTACGGGGAACGCTTCTCCCCCGTGCTCGACACCGGCTCATCGGACGGGCAGCCGGTGCGCGGCAAGGTCCGCCGCCCGGGCACGCGAATGCTCGTGCCCGCTCGTACGGTGCTCGTGTTCCAGGCCCACCGGTGAGCGTGGTGGCCCCCGTGGGCTACGTCCGGCTGCGTAGCGCGGATACGCCGCGACGCGGATCCGCGACGCCCGCGGGGGGCTCTATCGTCGGCGCCGTGGAGCCTGGGACCCGGCCGCGGGGTGCGACCCTGCTCGCCGACGCCCTGCTGGCCGTCCCGCTCGGGGCGATCATGGTCGTGGGCACGGTCGGCGCGGCGTCGAACCAGCCGATCGCGGCACCGCTGGACGCGCTGACCTTCGTCCTCGTCGGGCTGGCGATCGCGGCGCTGCCACTGCGCCGGGCGTTCCCCCTGCCTGCGCTGGCGGTGATCGTCGCCGCGACCGCGCTCTACATCGCGCTGGGCTACCCGTTCGGCCCGATCCTGTTCGCGGTCGCCGTGGGCGTCTACACGGTCGCGAGCCTGCTCCCGGTCCGCCGGTCGCTCGCCGCCTGGGCGGTCACCGCGGCCGCGCTCGCCATACCCGTGATGACCGTCCACGTCGACTGGGCGCGCTGGCAGGTCGACCTGCCCCTGCTGGGGGTTTTCACGGCGGCCTTTCTGGCGCCGTGGGCCGTCGGCACGGTGGTGCGGCTGCGCCGGGAGTCCGCGGCCGCCAGCCGAGCCGAATCACTGCGCGACCGCGAGTACCAGGAGCGGCTGCGGACCGCGCAGGACGTCCACGACATCGTGGGGCACGGGCTCGCGGCGATCACCATGCAGGCCGGGGTGGCGCTGCACGTCCTGGACCGCTCACCACGGCAGGCGCGGGAGGTCCTCGAGTCGATCAAGGCGAGCAGCCAGGACGCCCTCGACGAGCTGCGCGCGACGCTCGCCGTGTTCCGGTCGGCCGGTGACGGTCGCGCGCCCACCCCCGACCTGGACCGCCTCGACGTCCTCGTCGCACGAACCACCGGGGCCGGCGTGCCCGTCGACCTCGTGCACGACGGCGAACGGGTGCGGATGCCGGCCACCGTGGAGCTGACCGCGTACCGCATCGTGCAGGAGTCACTGACCAACGTGCTGCGCCACGCCGGGCCGACACGCGCCACCGTCCGCCTCGCGCATGCGCCCGACGCCCTCACCGTCGAGATCACCGACACCGGCCGCGGCCCGTCGGGCGACGACGGCGAGGGGCAGGGCATCACCGGGATGCGGGCCCGTGCGGGGGCCGTCGGCGGGACGCTGGAGGCCGGTCCCGGCCGAGGCGGCGGGTTCATCGTCCGGGCGCGGCTTCCGCTTGACGGTCGTGACACATGATCACGTTGCTGGTGGCGGACGACCAGGCGCTGGTGCGGATGGGGATCCGGGTGCTGGTCGACGGCGAGGACGACATCACCCTGGTCGGCGAGGCGGCGGACGGCCGAGCAGCCGTGGCGCTGGTGCGGGAGCACCACCCGGACGTGGTGCTCATGGACATCCGGATGCCCGAGCTCGACGGGATCGGGGCGCTGCGCGAGATCGTCGCGGACCCGCGGTGCTCGGGCACCCGGGTCATCGTGCTCACCACCTTCGAGCTCGACGAGTACGTTTTCGACGCCCTCGCCGCGGGGGCCAGCGGCTTCCTCGTGAAGGGCGCCGACACCGAGGAGCTGCTGCACGCCGTCCGCGTCGTGGCGGCTGGTGAGTCGCTGCTGTCCCCGTCGGTGACGCGCCGGGTGATCGGGGAGTTCGCGACCGGGCCCCGCCGCCGCACCGCGCCGCACCCGCAGATCCGCACGCTCACCGAGCGTGAGGCCGAGGTGGTCGGGCTCGTCGCGGAGGGTCTGTCCAACGACGAGATCGCCGACCGGCTGTTCCTGTCCCCCGCGACCGTGCGTACCCACGTCAGCCGGGCGATGGTCAAGCTGCACGCCCGCGACCGCGCCCAGCTCGTCGTCTTCGCGGTGCAGTCGGGGATGACCGAACGATGAGGGGATTGGCCCACCCAGCTCGTCGGCGGGTACGTCGAGGCGCGTAGCGCGGGTGACGCAGCCTGGCCGATGCGGCGCGTATCCCGCGGCGCCGATCCTCGACGCCATGAACACACTGCTGAACAGCTCAGCGACGACATCCAGGCCGCGCACGCGGGACGCCGTCATCGCGGCCACCGGGCTGACCAAGCGCTACCGCTCCGGGGTGCTGGCCGTCGACCGCGTCGACCTCGCGGTCCACCGCGGCGAGGTGTACGGCTTCCTCGGGCCCAACGGCGCGGGCAAGACGACCACGATGCGGATGCTCCTCGGGCTCATCCGGCCGACGGCGGGCACCGTCCGCGTCCTCGGCGAGCCGCCGGGCAAGCCTGCGGGCCTGGCACGGCTGGGCGCGCTGGTCGAGTCGCCCGGTTTCTACCCGTACCTCTCGGGCCGCGACAACCTCCGCGCACTCGCCCGCCGCGCCGGGGTCGGCCGGTCGGGCGTCGAGGCCGCCCTGGACGCGGTCGACCTCACCGGCCGCGCCGGTGACCGCTTCGCCACCTACTCGCTGGGCATGAAGCAGCGCCTCGGGGTGGCGTCGGCCCTGCTCGGCGACCCGGAGCTGCTCGTGCTCGACGAGCCGACGAACGGACTCGACCCCGCCGGAATGGCGGACATGCGGTCGCTGGTGCGCCGACTGAGCGACGAGAGCCGCGCCGTGCTGCTGTCCAGCCACCTGCTCGGTGAGGTGCAGCAGGTCTGCGACCGCGTCGGAATCATCTCGGGCGGCCGGCTCATCGCCGAGTCGACGGTCGCCGAGCTGCGGGGGAAGGCCTCGCTGGTCGTGACCGCGCAGCCGCTGGACGTCGCGCACCGGTGCACCGTGTCGCTGCTCGGTGCCGACCGCGTCCGCCTCGCCGACGGGGTGCTGCGCCTCGATGTCGAGCCGGCCGACGCGGCGCGGGTGAACCGGGAGCTCGTGGCGGCCGGCGTCGACGTCAGCCAGCTGCGCCACGACGAGCGGAGTCTCGAGGACGTCTTCCTGGAGCTCACGACCTCCGAGGAGGGAACCGATGTTCGCTAGCGTCTCCGCGGAGGTGTTCACGCTCCGCAAGCGCCCGGCACTGTGGCTGCTGGGCGGAGTGTGGCTCGGCCTGCTGATGTTCTTCGGCTACGTGCTGAACTGGCTGAGCTATCGCAGCGCCGAGGACCC
>JALYQB010000065.1 GCA_030856045.1 Actinomycetota bacterium | reverse complement strand
CCTGGAAAGCCTCATCGTCGTCGCGCACAACCCAACGCTAGTGCGCAACGCAATTCGGTCAGAGCGACACGCCGAACTCGCAGAACATTCACCCGATCGGATTAGTTATTACATTACGGCTGCTAGCGTTCGAGCAGAGCATCGACGTCAAAGTAATCGCGTGGTCGTGCGCGGTCCCACAGAGCGAGCACCTTGTCTGCGGCGAGATCATCCGGGTGCAACACGGGGCCGATGTCGAGGGCGACGAGGCCACGGAGACGGCCGCCGTCGGCGAAGACTTCGACGATGCACTCGGCGCCAGTGTTCGGATCAACGGTCACGAAGCGATGGTCCAGCGGAGGCCGTTCGGTGTCGCGTGTGGTGAGTTGCTGCGCTTCGAGTGCCCTGCGCAGTGCGACGACGATACGCACTGCTTCCTGGTCATCTATCTCGGTGAACAGGTCGACGTCCTTGGTCACGCGATCGACGAACCCGTGGGCGATCATGGCTCCGCCACCGGCAAGAGCAAGCGTGCGTGCTTCGGGGAGCCCCAGCGCTGTTCGTGCGATCTGTTCCTGCAGTGGATCCAGCGGCATGCGCCTAGGCTGCCGCCCGCCCGGAGTCGATGAGCGGTTGCCACGCCGTGCGGACTCTCCTCGGCAGGTACATCTGGTCCCACAGCCGGATGAGCTCGAGCCCGTTGACCAAGTCGCACACGTCGTCCACGATGCCCTGCACCAAGACGATCTCATACAGGTCACGTCGTCGAGTTGGATCGCTCAGATCCCACCGGACCGCCCGTGGATCCGGTCCCGACCAAAACAACCTCGCTGGAAGGCTGACCGAACCGTGCAGCGGTCCGTGCAGCTCACCCAGGTCGCGCGGCACTGCCACGTCCCGCTCCCAACCCGGACGCGCCGCAGGAGACCTACCTCCGTCCACGTGCCCATGATGCCGCGCGCCAGGGCAATCAGCCAGCGCTGGAGCTACGACAAGCTCGATGCAGTGGTCTGGGTCCGGTCAGCGGAGCGATCATCGAGTGACTCGAGGGTCAGGTAGGCGGGTCGGAGCAGCTCGATGATGTTTCTGCCCCGGATGGCCAACTCCATGGCGGGTAGTTGATCCAGCAATGAGTCGCTGCGGGTCTGCGCGGGACCGCGGAGCGGGATCGTGCCCTGGAGGGAGAAGTAGGTGGGCACGACGTCGGCCAGCGGTATCGCTGCGCCGTCTCCTTCGGTGTGGTCGGCGGTCGACCGGCTCCCTGCGCGCAGCGCGTTCAGGGTTGCCAGCAGGTCCTCGCGGTCACGGCCGCGCCAGCCGAGGATGGCGAAGGGGTCGGTGTCGAACGACTCGGCCAGGAGGTAGAACACCGCCGCCAGGTGTTTGCAGGGAACTTCCCAGTCCGGGCACGAGCAGTCCATCGACAGCTCCCGCGCGGTGGCGGGAAACAGCGAGAGCCCGACCGAGGTGAAGACGTCCTCGATGTCTTCCGGCATCTCGCCTGCGAGGAGCTTGGCGGTGTACCAGGCGTTGTCGGCCAGCGCCTGGCTCACCTGCATCCATTCGGTCTTGTCGAACGCGGTGACCCCGATCCGCACCCGGTACGGCGTGGCTCGGCTGCCCTGCACGGTGGCGGTGACCGCGCCGGGCGTCACACTCAGCTCGACGACCTGGCCCGCGCGGGCGTAGTTGCGGCCCCGATCCAGCCGGCCGCCGACGCCGATCGACTCGAGCACGCCGATGAACCGCTCGGACCACCAGCTCTGCGCGATCGCGCCACGCTTACTGCGGGCCCTGATGCCCCCTTCCACTGCCCGCGGCCGGGACGGCGGCGGAAACCACCTACTCATCGACGGCCCCTTCGGACAGGGCGAAGACCTCACGCAGGTTGTCCGTGGACAGCTCGGTCAGCCATCCTTCACCGTCGCTGATCACCAGGTCGGCCAGCGCCTTCTTCTCCTCGATCATCTCGTCGATCCTCTCCTCCAGCGTGCCGGTGCAGATGAACTTGTGAACCTGCACGTTGCGCTGCTGGCCGATCCGGAAGGCGCGGTCGGTGGCCTGGTTCTCCACCGCCGGGTTCCACCACCGGTCCAGGTGCACCACGTGATTCGCGGCGGTGAGGTTGAGGCCGGTGCCGCCGGCTTTCAGCGACAGCAGGAAGACCGCCGGCCCGCCGTCGGACTGGAACCGGGTGACCATCTCGTCGCGCCGCTTCCTCGGGGTGCCGCCATGCAGGTAGAGCACCTCCTGACCGAAGCGCGCCGACAGATGCGGGAGCAGCAGCTCGGCGAACGCGGTGAACTGGGTGAAGCACAGCACCTTGTCGCCCTCGGCCAGGATCTCCTCGAGGATCTCCT
>JALYQB010000029.1 GCA_030856045.1 Actinomycetota bacterium | reverse complement strand
GCCAGGGCGCGGTAGCCCGGCAGGTCGTCCTCATCGGCCGACGCATCATCTATTCCCAGCTCACGCTCGTCGCGGTCGTGCACCGCCCGCGCATCCAGGGCAGTCTCGACCTGCCAGCGCAGCTCCGCCGGGTCCAGCGCCTCGGTCGTGATCTCAAAATCACTGTTGTCGGCAACGGTCTGAATCATCTCCAACGCCGTGGCCTGCCGGTCCACGGGAAGCACAAGAAGGTTGCCGGCGGCACCGCAGTCGCGGTGGTCCACGCTCATCACGACAGCGTGCGAACGCCCGGCCCGTTGGAAAAAACAGGCCAGCATCGACGCGGTGCCCTGGGCGTCGGTCAGGAGCCGGCAGTCGGTCAGCGTCACCGGCTCGCGCAGTTCGTCCGCCCAACTCGGCCGGGGGATGCCGGACTCGACCAACCGGTCGACGGCCGCCGCCGCAGCCTTGCCGACCCTGCTGTCTGCGACCGAACCTATCGCCAGCAACATCGCGAGCGCCTCGGGGCTTACCCTGGCCTCGAACTCCGGGATGAACCCGCCGACCAGTGCCTCCTCGAAATCCTCGTCGAGGACCTCACCGATCGACACGAACGCCGCGCCCGCGATCTCCGCGTCCAGCGGGTCCTCGGCCTCGATCAGCTCCCCAGCACCTGCGACCAACTCATCGATCAGCTGCTGCGGGTCGAAGTCCGCACCGGAACACGCTGGGCGACCGCACTCATCCTGCGCGCCGAACGCGACGGGCGGCGCAGGCCGGCGGGTGGGCTTCCTGCTCTTTCGACCTTTCCGGCCACGGCTCACGGGGCTCATCCGCCCATTCTGTCCGACCCCGCCGGCGTCCGCTCGCGACCCCCCCGCGTGTCGAGGACGTTCGATCAGTTACAGCGTCGGGCCATCGACCTCCAGGATGGCGTGCTCCGCTGACCAGGTCCGTCCGGGCAGCGTCAGCTGCGCTGCGAGCCGGGTGCTGCTCGGCCGGCACCATGCGCAGTTCCGGCGGGACCGCGTCGCGCCATCGTCCAAGACCGCGAGGCTCGTGCTGAACGCCCAGCCCAGCCGCAACCTGTGCAGGCCATATCCCGCCGGCTGGCGCAGTCCACCGACGAGGCCACGGCTCTGGACATGGCACTGGATTCGTGGTTGCAGGTGCACGAGGTCGAGGAGAACACCCGGCAGGGGTACGAGGCCTACGCCCGGAAGCAGATCAAGTCGGCGCTCGGTCATGTGCCAGTCGGCAAGGTCACGGCCAAGATGTTGGAGGACTTCTACGCCGAGCTGGGACGGTGTCGAGCCCGCTGTGATGGCCGCCCCGCCGTGGACCACAGATCCGACGAGCCGCACGAATGCCGTGTGGTCCGTCGGCACCGTCGGCTGCCCGGCCGCCCTCCCGATGCCGGCTACCCCGAGCACGACTGCGAGAAGGCGGGCTGCACGGTGATTGAGTACCCGCTGCACGAGTGCCGGTCGCTGTCACGGTCGACGATCCGCCAGGTGCACTTCCCGATCAGCGCGGCGCTATCGACCGCGGTGCGGTGGGACTGGATCAAGACGAATCCGGCCGCGGTTGCGAAGAAGCCGCGCCAGCTCCCGCCGCAGCCGAACCCGCCAACCGTCGAGCAGGCCGGGCGGATCGTGACAGCGGCGTGGGTACTGGACGAGAACTGGGCCACGCTGGTCTGGCTGACTCGTCATGATGACCGGGCTACGGCGGGCCGAGCTGCTCGCGCTCAAGTGGTTCGACGTCGACCTGGACGTCGGCAAGCTGACGGTTCGCCGTAACTACGTCCGGGTCCCGGGCAAGATCATCGAGAAGGACACCAAGACCCACCAGATGCGCCGGATCTCCCTCGACCCCGCGACGCTCGAAGTGCTCGCCGAGCATCGGCAACGCTACGAGGACATGGCGCGCCAGCTACAGACGGAGCCGCGTGACGACGCGTTCCTGTTCTCCCACCGGCCAGAACGGGACGTGCCGTACGACCCGGACACAGTCACGCACCGGTACTCGAAGATGTGTCGGCAGCTCGGCATCGACAGCCACCTGCACGCACTGCGCCACTACTCCGCCACCGAGCTGCTCAGCGCTGGCGTCGACCTGCGCACCGTCGCCGGCCGCCTCGGGCACGGCGGTGGGGGAGCCACCACGCTTCGCGTCTACGCCGCTGGGTGAGCGAGTCGGACCGGCGAGCCGCGGAAATCTTGGGTAGCTGGGTCGGCCAACCGCTCACGACCGTCGGCCCCGTAGCTTCGGGGTTACAGGCCAGCCCGGCTCCCCTGGCGGGTGAGTTCCAGGATCTCACCGACCCCCCGCCCCTGCGCGTTCCCGGGAGACTGGCCCGCGTGTCGTTCCCGCAGATCAAAAGGTCCGATGCCTGTCGGCCGCGAGCATACCGATCCGACCGCTTGGTAGTGCCGCCACGAGCTTGACACCGACCCTGCTCCTCCCCCGTGCCCTCGTCCTGGCCGCCTCACTCGTCGTGGTGCCGGAGCGAAGGGAGGCGCTTGTGCCGTCGCCGCGCGGCACGGGGAGGCGCCCTTGACCCCGGCACCGCGGCGTGGACCCTCACCGGCCGAGGGAGCGGTAGGTACCCGAGGGAAAAAACTGGTCATCCGACACACCGATCACCGTAAGCGCGTTCTGCGGTCGCGTGTGCGAGACTGCGCCCCGTGATCTGCGCGCACAAGTCTGCAGATCTTATGACCGTGGCCGGCGGCAGTTCGGCCTAAGAGGGTGGTCAACTCAGCAAGGCTCGGAGGTTACGCGAGCCCTAGCGCTTGGGCTGTTTGCTGCACAAGGGCGACGAGAGCCTGCCCTGCCGCTGTCCCTGTACCCGTGATGGCTATGGCCGCAGCCTTGTCGAAAGCTGTACGAAGGCGTCCCCGATCGGGCGCGAGCTCAGCACTTAGCGACCGGAGATCGCTCACGACTTGCTCTGCCTCCTTGGTGGTCGCCGCATCGAGCCCTAGAAGGTCTCGCATATGCTCAAGCGCATCCGCCACCTGTATCACTTGCTGTCGGTCGTCGTCACTCATAGTGGCTGACTGAATTGCTCCTGGGCTGTTGGCTGCCAAATTCAAGTTCTGATGGGATCCGGTCATGCTGACGGTTACAGCCACAGGTGCATCAGCATCGAAGCTCGGCGGATCCAGTTCGTAAAGCGGTCTACCAGTTTCCACCATCTGCTCGCCGAGTGCCGTGATGCTCGGCCGGGCAATACCGGCGCCCATAGACCCTTGGCCTCGGAGGTAGCCCTGTTCCCTTAACCATTTTGCGGCGTCGTCGGTCTCTTGATTGGTAAAGGCATGACCATAGTAGAGAGCGTAGCTACCCATCCTCTCGTGGGTCATAACCGGGTACGCTTCACCAGCGGCTTTGCGGTCGTAAAGCCAACGCAGCACCGCGTCACGCGCTGCGCGGCGCCGGCCCACGGTGTCACCCCGACGCCGCCGTACCTCGTCGATGAAGTCAATACCTGCTGGAAGGATGAGGCAGGACCAGCTGTCGAACCCCAGTCTCTGCTGTAGCTTGAGCCAACCGCGGTCCTGGAAGTCTGTGAGGTCACTCGCCAGCGCCCGCTTCCCGGCTTGCTCGCGTTGCTGGAATAGTGGGCTCAGGGTCACGTCGATGCCTGTTTTGTCGCCTCCGTTGTCGCGAATCCAATCAAGAATGACCAGCCGCTTGGCCCAAGAGGGGGACAAGTTGTATCCTGGTGATAGTTCCATGTGCTAGATCCTACCAAGCACTCTAACAGGGTGTGGGCCGCATAATTCTTGATCACGTCTGCTGGCCCCTGCTACGAGATTACGTCAAACACCCAAACGATCGCGAGCGTTTTGTCATCGTGGCACCTGGGCTCGGTGTACTGTAGCTGGTGCCCGTTTGGGTCCTCATCGGCTTCCCAGTCCGTGCATCGGTGGAGCAATCGAGGCGCTTGCGTCGGCGCGGCTGTGATTGTCGGCCAGTCGGCCAACTCTACAGTAGGTGCTGCAGCGGCGCTCGCGGCGAGGCAACCCGCGCCCCAAAGATGGTTCGATACAGGGCAGACTCGACTCGAGGTTGATGGCGGCCGCGAAGGAGGAACCGTAGCGGATGCGGTACGAGCGCAGCGCGCCGGCGTGAGGAGGACGCCGAGGGACGCGTCGAATCTCGGTGTGGTGATCCAGGCTTATATGCTGCTCATGGTCTGACCACGCACAGCTGCCCCGAGTGCGGAGAACAGGTCCGCTGCGAACCGCCCGGCTACTGGCTGGTGACGTGGGGCCTGCCCGCGGCGGGATTCTCCCACCAGGACGAGTTCAGCGATCGCACGAGAAGCGTCGGCGCCCCGGTAGAACGGTCGGCATGTCAGATAGCCGACATAGGGTTGATCCAGGTCCTCCGCGAGGATGTACACGGTCGGTGGCATCACCCCGCCGTTCGCACGGAGGTGCGCATCCGTGCCATTGCGCACGGCTCCTCGATCTGGCCGGTCACTTCGCTGACGCTCGTCACCTGTCGCATTACCCAATGTGCGCCAGAATCCCGACAGGTGGACACTCCGAACCGTGCCACAGCGCCCTGGTGCGGGCCGCCCACACCGGTATGGTCGAGAGCGAACCCCTCACCCTCCGCACGGATCGTCTCAACGTCGCCCCACGGCGTCCAGGGCGAACCCGTCCGGGGCCCCTACCCCAAACGGAACCGTCGCTACGCGACCGCCTCCGGTGGCCCTGGACACCGCGGCACTCCGCACGAGCGTGGCCTTGTGCGGAGTGAGGCGGGTGGACCGGCGAGCGGGTCAACACCCGACGACCACCGACCTTCACGCGATGCCAGGGGCGCATAGCCGCGACGGCGCCGGGTCGCGGCCTCCGCGGCGCGGGTGGCGCCACGTCATATGCTGGCCGTCCACTCATCGAACAACCTCGCCAGCCGCGCTTTCGTCTGCGCTGTGATGATCATCCGCGCGTCGTCGCGGAGTGGTTCCAGTGCGTGCTCGCGGACCTCCTTGTGGTCTTCGGGTGCTGGGCAGATGAACACAGCCAGGATTCGGAGGCTACGCAGGGTCTCCTCGTGGGTGATAACGCTCAGAAGGGGAATATTGCCGAACATCGTTCCCTTGAACGCGCTCCACACCCTGTCGACCACGATATCTATCACAGCACTCGTGACATGCGGCCGCTTGTCCCGCATCGATGAATCGCGAATCGCCTCCTTAATTCGCCGCTTGATCCACTCGGGGATGTGATCGAGGGCCTTCCCGTACTCGTCAATCGCCCGAGCGAGCCCCACGAACAAGTCACACCAGCCGTGATGCGCCAGCTCACGTTTGATCTCCTTGCCTGCCTTCGTATCACCGCCCAGCTCAGTCGCGATCTCCTTCCACACAGAGGCCGTCATCGCTTCGGCGAACATCTCCACCTGATCGATCGGCGACGGGTGGACCGACGCCGCGGTCGGCTGACCGGGTGCCCCCGGCCAATCGGGTGGACCGTAGTCCTCCGGTTCGACGTTAGTTCCGGTCAACCACCGCTGAGCGTCAGATATCCGGGGAGCGCCACCCGTCGGCGCACTTTCCCCGTCGTCCGGTTCGTCGGGCGTTTCGGCTCCGGTGGTCGCGGTACTCGGCGCTGGCGGCGGTGAACTCGCTGGTTCGTGCGGTGTACCGGCGCCCTGTCGTGAGGAAAGCGCGATACCCTCCTCACGGGCCAGCCAATCCGCGATGTCCAGCCGAGCAGCGTCAGTACTGGCGGCCTTATTCTTTTTTGTTCGACCGCTTCCGTGTCGGGTCGTAATGCTCCGCAACTGAGTATCAACCTTGTGCCGCCGACTCTGCAGCGCCCCGTCTGGATCGCTCGCGAGGGCCACCCAGCCCTGCCAACCGTGTAGCGACCCACCGCACCAGGTGCAGCGACATTTATGCCCTTCTGCATGTGCGCAGTTGTCATAATGATTCCCGCTGCCCGACCCCACGATCGCCCCCCAAGATGCTGTCCTGCTGCGAGCGTGCACAAATCGGACGCTAAGACGTACCGCAGCCCAGGTGGTCACCTGATTACGCACAGTGTGCTGGCGGACTGGCGAGCCGGTCAACACCCGACGACCACCCACCTTCACGCGGCGCCGGGGAGGCAGTGATGGGACGAGGACCGAGCCTCGATCGAGGCCGCCGAGATCCAAGCCGCGATGGCCTTCCGCGCCGACTACTGCGTGCTCGGGAACCGCCGCGAACACGTCTGCAAGCTCGGCAACGGCGTCACCCCACCCCCCGCCGAGTTCCTCATCAGAGCCGTCATCGAGTCCCTGAACGGAAACACATGGCCCCGCCAGCAGCCGACTGTCGGACCCACCTGGAGTGAGCGTCCAGTGTGGACAGTCTCTCCCCTGGGCTGTCCTGAAACGCCGTCAGCGGCCAGCACCGCGTCCAGTACAGATACGAGTGCGGTCAGCCTGACCAGCGGCAACCAGCCGGACCGACCCGTGTCCGAGTTCTTGTAATCGGCGGGCTTGAGCACTGGGCGATGAGGATGCCGTCCAAGTGGTGGTAGACCAGTCTGGTGCGCCTGAACCCGTCGCTCGTGTCGCCGGTGGACCTGCTCGCCGCGCTGTCCGAGGACCTCACCCGACCCCCATGCCTGCTCCTGCCCAGCGCGGTCGCGCCCGCGCTTCTCGGACGGCGAGACGAGGTCGCAGAGTGGGCGCACCAGCAACTGTCGGGCGAGTTCCTGCCGACGCTCGAGGAGATCGTGTCGGTGAGCAAGGCACGGCACGGGGTCCGCCCTGTTGCCGTGTGGGACCTGCCGAGTCGGCTGCTGTACCGGGCGCTCGTGGCGCGGATAGAGGACGTCTTGCCAAAGCTCAGCCGCGGGCGCGAGTACTGGCGGGCCTTCCAGCGGCTGCCGCTGGAGCAGGACGGCCGCTATGTGCTTACGGCGGACATCGCGGCTTGCTACCAGTACATCGACCACGAGCTCCTTTCCGAGGAGCTACGGGTGCGGGGCGGCGACCAGCGGGTCGTAGACGCTCTCGCGGCGCTGTTGTCGGCGACCGGCGGTCGGTCCTATGGCCTGCCGCAGCAGTCCCGCGCCAGCGATGTCCTGGCTGAGGCGTTCCTCGACCGGCTCGAACGAGCCCTGATGCGCCGCGGCCTGAGAGCGTTCCGTCACAACGACGGCTTCCGGTTCGTCTGCCGGTCATGGTCCGAGGTGATCCGGGCTGTCGAGGTCCTGTCGGAGGAGGCCCGCACGCTGGGCCTGACGGTGAATGACCACAAGACCGTCCCGTGGCGCCGTGCGAAGTACGAGGCACACCTGGACGAGGCGGACGCCCTCAGACAGGAGATCGCGGACGAGGCCGAGCTCGACCTGACCGAGTTCGACATGGACAAATACGATCTTGTGGTTACCACCCCGCCGGATAAGAACGATGTCGACGTGCTCGCCTCGGCAGGAGTACTTGAGCGATGGGAATCCGTCGCGGGACGACGGGGCCTGGTCCCCGACCGAAGAAAGGCGGAGCACAGGGCCGTCCTCGAACTGCTCCCGGCTGCGTTCGCGACCTTGGGCACCGAACCGGGCGCCCACAGCTGGATCCTGGCGACGTGCATGCGCCTTCTGCGCTACGAGCAGACGGCCACCCCTGCCGTCGGTCGTTACCTGATCGGCCAAAACGACCAGGGCCCTGTGCTCGACGCCTTCGACCTGCTGTTGCGCAGCCGGGCGTACGTCAATGGATGGCAGACTTGGTGGCTCCAGCAGTCCGTTGCCCGCCTGCCAGGTTTCGCCACCGGCCGAGGTTCGGGGCCGCGGCTGCGCTGGGCTCGCAACGCTTTGAGCACCGCGGAGCACACTCCCGTGCTTGGGGCGCACGCCGCGATGACGCTGGCCCGGCACCGGCAGATCGAGCTCGACGAGCTGCTTGGCATCTACGCCCGGAGTAGCACCACGGTCCGTCCCATCCTCGTGGCCGCGATAGCGCTGC
>JALYQB010000026.1 GCA_030856045.1 Actinomycetota bacterium | reverse complement strand
AGAGCAGGAGGTAGCCGTACTTCGATCCGGCCGAGAAGTTGGTGGCGAAGTTGCCGGGGTCGACGTACGCGATCGCTGCGACGAACGCCGGTCCGAGGAGCATGAGCCGGCCGGGTGTTCCTCGCCCACGCAGGCCGGCTGACCCGACCGCCGGACCGCCGCGATGGACGACATCGTCCGCAGCCGCCGTGCTCGCGGCGCCGCTCTGCGGCGGGTTCATGCGACCTCCCCGTGCACGAGCACGGTGAGGGGCGCTCCCAACTCGTGCTGCGCGTCGCCGATCCGGATCCGCAGCGGCCCACCGAAGGGAACCTGCTCGATGACCTCGAGCACCACGCCGGGGCGAATGCCCAGGTCTCCGAGGTAGCGCAGCGCGGCGCTGTCCCGGTCGGAGACCCGGGCCACCCGGAACCGGTCACCCGGGCGGGCCTGCGCCAACGGCAGAGCCCAGCGCTCCACGTGCTGCCCACGGCCGGTCGGGATCGGATCTCCGTGCGGATCGTGGGTGGGATGCCCGAGGTAGGAGTCGATCCGCTCCGTCAGCCGGTCGCTGACCGCGTGCTCCAGTGCCTCAGCCTCGGCATGCACCTCGTCCCAGGGCACCTGCAACACCCGCACCAGGAACTCCTCGATCAGCCGGTGGCGACGGACGACATCGAGCGCGTGACGCAGGCCGTGCGCAGTCAGCTCGACCCGATGACCCTCCAACCGGTTGATCAGACCGTGCGCGTCCAGCCGCTTGAGCATCGCGGACACGGTCGGCGGCGCCACCCGCAACCACTCGGCCAGCGCGGAGGTGGCGGTCGGCTCGTTGCGGCTCGACAGCGCGAAGATCGACTTTAGATAGTCCTCGACGGTATCGGTCAGAATCGGCCCGCAGCAGCGCTCGGAACCGCGTGGGCTGGCATGAGACGGCACGAACGGCGACGTTAGCAGGGCCTCATGGCGTCGACTCGACGGAGAGTCCGGTGAGCGGCCGTGAGAAGCACTGGTCCCGCTGCTGAGGCGAGTAGGATCGATGTATGGCGAAGCGTAAGATCACTGTGACGGTGGACGAAGAGATCGTCGCGCAGGCGCAGTTGCTCGGTGTGGAAAGCCTGTCGGCGGTTGTGAACGACGCGCTCGCCGTCCACGTAGAGCGACTCGCGCGGCGCCGCGCGTTGGGGGAGCTCCTCGATTCATGGGACAGCGCGTGCGGACCGCCATCCGAGGCCGATGCCGCGGCGGCCCGCGCCGCCTTCGAAGAGCTCGACGGTCTTGCCGAAGACCGCGGTGTGGCATGACCCGCGGTGTGGCATGACCCTGCCGGTGGTGCTCGACGCCGACGGGCTCGATGCGTTGTCGGATCCGCGCCCGCCTTCGGCCTTGCGCGCGCTACTTCGGGAGGCATGGGCGCGGGATCGGGATGTGCTTATCCCGGCGGTCGTCTGCGCGGAGGTGTGCCGGGGGGTCGGAAGGACCCGCCGCGTCGAATCCGCGGTCGCGCGGCACGACCCAGAGCGGGGGCGCCGCCCCACAGTACGGATCGTGGACACCGACTTCGGCCTCGCCCGGCAGGTGGGCGCGGTGCTCCACGGCGTAGGCGCAGGCAGTGCTGACATAGTTGACGCACATGTCGTCGCGGTCTGTGCGGTGCGTGGTGGGGGACTCGTCGTCACGACGGATAGCGCAGACATCCTGCGGCTCGCCGACGCGGTGCCGTCCGCGCGGATCGTGACCCGTCCCGCCCGCTGACGCACCCGCGCGAGTCGTGCAGGATCCACGGCTGCCCCGGCGGGGTCAGCGCAGGCTGCGCTGCGCGCTCCGGGAGCGGCGGGTGGCAGAGCGGCGGGTGGCGGAGCGGTGCTGCCACTGCATGACCCTGAAGCCGACCAGTCCCAGTCCACCACCGGTGAGGCAGCTCCACACCCAGATTCCCTCCGCCCCGGCGACGGCCAGTACCGCGGCAGCGGCGAAGGCGGCGAGGGTGCCGATGGCCACTACCGGGCGGGGATCGGCCAGCGACGGGGGCAGCGGTGGCGGGGGCGTCATGGCCTGCACGCTACGCAGCGCCCTCGCCGCCGGATAGTGAGCTAGGCTAACGATATGGGCATCAGCGACGACGAGCGCACCCTCGCCGCGCGGCTGCGGCTCGCCGTCGTGCGGCTGAACCGGCGTCTGCGGGCGCAGCGCGGCGGTGCGCAGACGGCCACGCTCACCCAGCTCTCCGCGCTCTCCACGCTGCACCAGCACGGGCCGATGAGCCCGGGCGAGCTCGCAGCCAGGGAGCGGGTGCAGCCGCCGTCGATGACGCGGGTGATCAGCGCGCTGGAGGAGGTGGGGTTCGTCACGCGGACCCCGCACCCCACCGACGGGCGACAGATCGTGATCGCGGCGACGGAGCAGGGCAGTGCCTATGTCGAGGCCGAGGTCTCGGCCCGGGAGCGGTGGCTCGACGAGCGGCTCGCGGAGCTGACCGACGCCGAGCGCACCCTGCTCTGCCGCGCGGCGGAGCTCATCGATCGGATGGCGGGCACCTGACCCGGTGGTGACCCA
>JALYQB010000016.1 GCA_030856045.1 Actinomycetota bacterium | reverse complement strand
CCCGGAGCCCTGCCGCTGCCACCAGCCGCGCTCCTCGGCCCGGCGCACCAGGTCGACGAGCTCCTCGCGCCGTGTCGCATGGACCTGGTACAGCCCGAGCAGCGCCGCAACGTCCTCCACCTGCAGCCCGCTGTTGCCGGTCTCGATGCGGCTCACCTTGCTGGCCGACATGCCGAGGCGCTTCGCCACCTCGGCGCAGCTCATCCCGGCGTTCTCGCGGAGTTTCCGCAGTTCGGCCGCCACCTGACGGGAGCGGACGGACGTGTGCGTGTTGCCGAGCATGGCGCCACCTCCGGTCATGGGTGCCGCTCACCCTGACCGGCCGACGGTTCATGCGCAATCACTCGATCGGGTCTATTGCGTGCAGGTACTGCAACGTTTCAGTCTTCCCGCCTCGGGGCTCGCGTTGTGCGGCCCGCAACGCAGCGAGGAGCGGGGACATGGATCGAGCTGCACTCGAACGACGGATTGTGGCAGCGGCATCGGCCTCCCGGCACTGGGAGGTCGCCTCCCCGGACGGCAAGGGGCCGGTGACCATCAGCGTCGAGATGCCCGAGTTGACGATCACCGATTCCGAGGGCCGCCACATCGTCCTCTCCCCGGAGCAGTCCGAGCTGGTGAGCGCCCGTATCGGCGACATCACGTGCTGGATGGCGGAGGTCACCGACACCTGGGGCGCGCAGGAGTAGCCGCCCCATCGTGAGTGAGTAACGGCGTTATAGCGCCGCTCAGCACTCACAAGCCACGCGCACAGTGTCGCCGGCACACCCGCAACGCCCGACGAGGGCGGCGGCACTACCGTTCGGTATCGGATGCGCGGGCGTCGGGTGGCGCCGTGAACCGGCAGGGGATGGTGAGGGGTGCCGACGACTGACACCGCGTTCGCGGCGGGCAGCGTGGTGGTGGTCCGGGACGAGGAGTGGATCGTCTCGTCCTGCGAGCGGGCCGGGGACGGCTGGAAGGTCCGCTGCGTCGGCAGCTCCGAACTGGCACGGGACATGCCGGCCACCTTCTACAGCGCCCTCGACGACATCGAGGCGCTCGACCCGGCCGAGGCCGAGCTCGTGCGGGACGACTCGCCGAGCTTCCGCCGCAGCCGACTGTGGGTGGAGGCGGTGCTGCGCAAGACGCCGGTCCCGCTCCACGAGCCCGGTCTGACGGTGAGCCAGCGGATGCTGCTCGATCCACTCGACTTCCAGCGCCAGGCCGTGGCCCAGGCCCTGGACGCGAGCCGGCTGCGGCCGCGGCTGCTGATCGCCGACGCCGTCGGCCTGGGCAAGACCCTCGAGATCGGCATGATCCTGTCCGAGCTGACCCGACGCGGCCGGGCGGAGCGGGTTCTCGTGGTCACCCCGCGGCACGTTCTGGAGCAGATGCAGTACGAGCTGTGGACCCGCTTCGGGCTGCCACTGGTGCGGCTCGACTCCGACGGCATTCAGCGGGTCCGCCAGCAGTTGCCGGCCAGCCGCAACCCGTTCACGTTCTTCCCCAAGGTGATCGTTTCCATCGACACCTTGAAATCGGCGCGGTACCGAGAGCACCTGAGGAAGCATCGCTGGGACGTAGTGGTGATCGACGAGTCCCACAATGTGACCAACGTGGCCGCTCAGCGAACTGAACTGTCGCGAGTGCTCGCCGAGAACACCGAGGCGCTCATCCTCGCCTCCGCCACGCCGCACAACGGCAAGACCGAGTCCTTCGCCGAGCTGATCAGCCTGCTCGACCCCACCGCGATCGTCGACCGCTCCGACTACGACGTGAAGGACATCAAGCATCTCTTCATCCGCCGCCACCGGCACTCGCCCGACGTCGCACGGGAGGTCGGCCTCATGTGGGCGGAGCGCCCGGAGCCGGAGGTGATCGCCGTCGAGGCAAACCCGGCCGAGGACGCGGTGGCCGACGAGCTGTCCAGAACCTGGTTGCATCCGCCCGACGGGTCCGCGCCGATCACCGGCGCCGGCAGGCAACTCTTCCCGTGGACCATGGCGAAGGCGTTCCTCTCCTCGCCCGCGGCGCTGGTGGAGACCATCGAGAACCGCAAGCGGACCCTGGCCGCCCGGGGCGGGATGGGCACGGCCGAAGGCACCGCGCTGACCCGGCTGGGAAAGCTGGCCACCGAGGCCCGGGAACACGGCTCTGCCAAGCTCGACGCGTTGGTCGCGCACCTGCGCCAGATCGGCGTCGGGAAGGGCAGCGACACCCGGGTCGTCCTGTTCAGCGAGCGGGTGGCCACGCTGAGCTGGCTGCGCCGCGAGCTCCCGCAAAGCCTGGCACTGCCCGGCGGCGCGTTCGACGTCCTGCACGGCGGCCTGCCCGACGACCGGCAGCTGGCGGTCGTCGAGGCGTTCCAGCGGGCCAGCAC
>JALYQB010000002.1 GCA_030856045.1 Actinomycetota bacterium | reverse complement strand
TCCTCCAGCAGCTCGATCCGAGGCTCGCCCGGCCGATCCTCGTCGGGTTCTCCGACTCGATCAGCCTGGTGTTCCTGGTCGGTGCCGCGATCATGGCGATCGCGTTCGTGCTGCTGCTGTTCCTGCGAGAGGTCCCGCTGCGGACCCAGTCCGGTGTCGACGCCCGCGCCGCCGAGGACCGCGCGGTACCCCAGCCGGCGGTCGTGCCCGCGGTCGTGCCCGCGGAGCTCGGCGAGCCGTCGACGAACGGTCACGGCGGGGACCGGACACCCTCTCCGGACGGAGCCACCGCCAAGACAGCCCGGCGCTCACCCGCACCGCCATGACGCTCACCTCGCCGCCGCTGCGGTCCGATCCGCTACTGTTGCGGTCTACGCCATAGACGCCTGGCAGCCTCGACAAGAGCGAGAACTCCGACGAGTGCCGCGATCAACGCCTCCCAGTTGTTCCCCAACCAGTTCGCGAATGAATAGCCAGGATTGACGACAACATTGATACGGCGCTCAAAACCTTCTCATCAATCAGCGTCTCCTCATGGAGGACTGAAACTACGACAAACAGTGGCTGATCCCCGGGAACGACTGGCGTCACATCCCACCGCTGGGCGGTTCTTGCCCGAAGGTGGCTATTTCATGCCGCTGCGCGACACCGTCGACGGCGCGACCAACGATATCGACCACCAGGCCGCCATCGCACAGAACCAGCCACGTCGCACCACCCTGGGGCCGCGCGACACGTTCTACCATCAACACCTGCGGTTCCTTCTCACGCTCGCACTCCCCGACGTTGCGGTCGGTCAGCACGGCCCGTCCCTCGATGACCTGGTCATCAGTGACCACGATGGCTCATCGGCGCGACTCGACAGAACCGACGATGGCGAGTTCCGCGTTACCGAGACTGGCAGGCGCACGCTGTGGGCCGAGGTCGAACAGGTCCACACGCTATGGCAGGCGTGCGATCAACCCCACCGTGAGCGCTTCGGGCTCGCCGTCACACCTCAACGACAGTGGATCTGGCTCGATGCGCCCGACGGCCGACACACCTGGGAGCTGTCAGTGTGACCGGAAACTGCGCCTCATCACGTGCGGCGGCGTGTTCGACCGCGTATCGGGCAACTACCTGGGCAACGTCGTCGTCTACGCGCGCATGACCGCGGCCTACCGGTAGCTCCAGGCCGTCCGCAGGAACCGACGACCAGCACCGGGCCGTCGACAAGGTCGCCGCTGTCGGCTCGTCCCATCAATCTCGCCTCAATGGTCATCGCTGCTGCGCGGCGAGAGCGAGTGTGACGGCCTGTTCAGGGGTGGTGGCGGTGGTGACGGGGTCGGGCAGCGGGTTGTGGTGGTGGTCGAGGATGGTCCAGCCGCCGAGGGTGATGACGGGGATGCCGCCGCGTCGTTTCGCCAGCGCGATCTCGGACAGGGTGCCCCAGGAGCCGCCGATGGCGATGACGGCGTCGGCGGACCAGACGATGACGGCGTTGCGGGCTTCGCCCATGTTGGTGACGATCACTGCTGACAGGTCGGGGTTCGCGCCCTCGGTGGTGTCGTTCGGGCGGACGCCGATGACCAGGCCGCGCTCGGCGCGGACCCCGGCGGCGACGGCGGCCATGACGCGATACCGCCGCCGCTGATCACCGTCGCGCCGGCCAACGCGAGCCGTCGGCCGACTTCGTAGGCGTTCGCGGTATCCCGGTCGGTGCAGTGGCGGGGTCCGCAGACAGCGACCTGCAAGGGCTCCTACTTCTCGTTGTCTCGTGCGGGATGTTCAGCCGGTCGAGCCCGGTTCCAGCCCTGCCGGGGTGACGGCGGGATGGGTGCAGAACTCGGTGAGATCATCCCTCAGCGCGGCCACGGTGGAGGAGGCGATGTCCGGGCGGTCGGCCAGCAGGGTGTTCAGGGAGCGGGCCCGGCTGATCACCGGCACGGTCCGGTGCTCGGTGACGGTGGAGCGCAGCACGGGCGCGAGGTGCTCGCTGACGGCGTCGAGGTCGCCTCGGGACAGGTGGGCACGGGCGAGGTCGATGCGGGCGGCCGCCACGAACTGGGCGTTGGGCCGGCGTTCGGTGGTGAACTCGTCCACGGCGGTGACCGCCCAGTCCACGGCGGCATCGAGGTGGTCGGTGTCGCCGAGCTCGCGGTGGGCCTCCGAGGCGTAGTAGGCGGCCTTACCGGTGGCGAACGCCAGGACACCGGGCTCGTCGGCGCTGGGATCGGTGGGAGCCGTCGCCGCCACCGCCAACGCCCGACCCACCTCCGAGAGCCGCCCGCGGGCGGCGCTGATGCGGGCTTGCTGGCTGGCCAGCCGCAGCAGCGCGGTGCCGCTGGTGGCATCGGGCATGGCGGCTTCGACGAGCTGGGCGGCCTCGTCGTAGTGGCCGTCCCAGTAGGCGACGTTGGACTGCACCCAGCGGATGTAGACCCGCATCGGGGTGTAGCCGGACATCTCGGCGCAGTGCAACGCGGTGCGCCCGTGGGTGTTGGCGGCGTGGCCGTGGCCGAGGTCGGCGGTGGCGTGGGCCAGCAGCGCGCACATCTGTCCCGCGACCTTGTACAGGTGCATGGTGTGCTGGGGCTGCTGGCGGCCCGCGATCAGCGCGAACACGTCGTCACGCGTATCGACCAGGCTGGCGAACACCGTGGCGGGCGGGTCGATGAGATAGCGCAGGGCGATCTCGGCGACGTCGGCGTCCATCTGTTCGAGCACCTCGTCATCGACGTTGGTGGTGGTGGTGGTGGTGGCACTCCAGCGTCGGAACTGGGCGCACTCGTCGGCTGCCATGACAACCTCCTCGCGGATCGGCAGACCGCGCGCATCGCAGCGCACGACGCGACGGCTGTCCGGATGAGGACAGTGTCGACGTCTCGATGCGGGCGCCCACAGTCGGGGTGGGCTCGGTCACCCGGCGGTGTCGCGACCATCGGGGACGTCGACCGTGCGAATGCCCCGCTCGTGATCGGCAACGTTCAGGGCGCAGAATGCCTGCTGGTACAGCGCGTCGGCGAGGCGGTGGTTGCGCACGAAACGGGCCAGCACGGCCTTCTTCTTGCCCGAGGCGCGGGTGATCGGTGAGCTGCCGGCGTAGTTCTTGCGGGCGCGGGCGCGGGCGCCGGCGTAGCGGTCGGGGTCGTCGCCGAACTCGGGCGAGCACCCAAGCGTCGAGGATCTCGCCGAGTCCGGGGCGGCCAGTAACAGGCCAAGTGCGTTTCCATGATCCCGCCTTGGGACGCTCTGTAGTGGTTTGTAGTACAGTATAGGTGTGAGTGTGCGGATCGACTGGAGCAAGCGTGCCGACTACATCCGCGCACGACACGCCATCAAACCGGAGTGGGCCAACGAGGCGGTGGGCGATGAGCACGCCGTCTGGCTCGTACCCGATCCCGCCAGCCGGTCCGGCCACGCGGTCCGGGCCATTGGTTACTCGGTCAGCGCGGGTGCGGTGCTCACGGTGATCCTCGTCGACGCCAAGGCCGATCCGGCCGAGCCGCCGGACGGGGAATGGTGGGGCAGCAACGCCTGGCTGGCGAACCGGCGCGACCAACGCATCTACGGGGAGGCGGAGTCATGAGCAAGCTCGATAACCTGCTCGCCGAGGAAGGCGCGGCGGCAGAGAGCTACGAGATTCCTGAGGAATTGCCCGGGCACGTCAGGGTGGGCCGACCCAACCTCGGCCGCGGCACGGTGGTGTCGGTGCGCCTGTCGGCCGAGGAACACGGACACCTGCAGCGGGCGGCCGAGGAGGCGAACCTACCGGTCTCCACGCTGATCCGGATCTGGGCGCTCGACCGGCTGCGCGCCGAGCGCGAGGGTGCCGGCGGAACGGTCGCCGAACGGCTCGCACGGCTGGAGCGCGAGGTGTTCCAGCAGCGCACCGCCTGAAGCCGACCGAGAGCGCTTCCGGCATGCCGCGTGTAGTGCCCGGCATGCGCGTCCGCTGACCGTACCCCATGCCGCGTCGCCGACCCGTCGGACGCCGAGCGGCTCGATGCGGACAAGGACGGGATCGCGTGCGAGTCTCACTTCGGCGAGCCCGCCGCGAAGCAGGAGCAGGTGGTCGTGCATCCCAAGGGTGGCGTCGACACCGGCGGCCGCGCGGACGTCGACCACACCCCGCGGAGCTCCTCGTCGCCGGTCTGTTGCCGGTGCGGTGGCGCTGCGACTGCGCCGTGCACAACGGAGCAGCTGAGTTGACGGCACCACGCGGGCGATGCGGTGTGCTGGTCCGGGCCGCTCCTCGGCGCCGCGCAGCGGCACCCGAAGTCGGCGTTCCCGACCGAGCGCGTGTACGGGAACACCTCGACCCCGGAACTGCGCCTCATCACGTGCGGCGCGTGTTCGACCGCGCATCGGGCAAACTACCTGGACAACGTCGTCGTCTCCGCGCGCATGACCGCGGCCTACCGATGGCTCCAGGCCGTCCGCAAGAACCGATGACCAGCTCGGCGTGCAG
>JALYQB010000797.1 GCA_030856045.1 Actinomycetota bacterium | reverse complement strand
CGGCGCCTCGGACGTGACGCGGGTCGAGGCGATGACCCGCGCCCTGATAGGCCAGGACAAGGCGATGGGCGGCGGGTCCTGCCGCGACGCCGTGCTCGGCTACCTGCGCTGGGCCCAGCAACTGCGGGACGCGACCACCTCGGACAGTGTGCGGGTCGCGCTGCAGGCGGCACTGACCCGGCTGGAGAGCCTCGCTGGCTGGACGTCGGCGGATCTGTGCCTGCCGCGCTCGGCGCAGGGCTGCTACCTGCGTTCGTTGGAATCGGCGCGGCTGGCTGGAGAGCCGCTGCTCGCGGCACACGCGCTGGGAAGACTCGGCGAGCTGTACCTGCAGGCCGGGCACTTCCGCGAGGCATTGCAGATCTTCCAGGTCGGCTCGATCCCCGCCCAGCAAGCCGCCTCACCCGGAATGCTCGCCGGTCTCGCCTTCGACGAGGCACGGGCGCACGCCGGGCTGGGCAGCGCCGATGAGGTGCAGCGCGCGCTGCGCCACGCCGGGGAGCACTACGACCGGGCACAGCAGGCACCCGACGAGTGGGTCAACACCGCCGTGCTGCCTGACCGCTCCGACCCGCCCTGCGGACCCGCCAACGCCTACTCTCAGCTCGCAGCCCATCACCCGCGCTTCGCCGAGAACGCCGTCACCGAGATGACCGAGGCGCTGACGCTGCGCGACCCGAGCCGGGCCCGCGCGATGCTCTGGAGCCGCATCACCCTGGCCGCCAACCAGTACCGCTGCGGCGAGACCGACCTCGCCAACGCCACCACCGAGCTGGTCCTGACGTCGGTGGATCAGGTCAGCTCCCGGCGCACCACCCGCGACCTGAGCGCCCTGGGCAGCCAGATCCGCCGGCACACCACCGACTCCACCGCCCTCGACCTCGCCCACCGCATCCACACCGAGGTCGCCGCCTGAGCCCAGCAGCACCGCCGCCGTGACCACGCTGCCCTCCTAATCGATGTTCAGCGTGGCTGCTTGATCTTGCTGTTCCTCGTGTCGATGATGAGCTGGTGCCGGATGCGTGTGCTCTCACCACAGGTGACCGAATACATGCGGTCCGCCCAAGCCGGACCACGCCGTCGTGAAGGCATTCGTCGACGAGAGCTACGTCCCAGGCTTGTTCGTCCTCGGGATGTTGCTCGCCGCTGGTGATGACGAATCGGCTCGGGACGGGCTACGTGAGGCGCTGCGCCGGGCGCAACGTCGCCCGCACTTTGCGAAGGAGAGACCGGCCGAGCGACTCCGTTGGGCCAAGGTCGTCAGTACGCTTGGCCGCCCGCTTGTAGTGGTGATCCGAACAGCGCCCGATGAGCCCATGGAGCGGAGCCGAGGCCGATGCGTCGCGGCTCTCCCGTTCGAGCTGGGCGACGACGTGACCGACGTCGTCTTCGAGGCGCGGGAGCGCAAGCAGAACCTGCACGACGCGGCAGTTCTCACGGGCATCGCCAGCTATGGGCCTGCTCTCGGGTTCGAGTTCCTGGCAGCTGCCGACGAACCGTTGCTCTGGGCCGCTGACATAGTGGCTGGCAGCCTCCTGCAGGCTCGTGCCCGCAGTGACGGGTCGTTCCTCGACGCGCTCGGCCCCGCTCGTATCATCGAGCTGTAGACGCGCAGAAGCCCCGCGCTCACCGTCCGGAGAGCCGGGGCTCCACTTCCGCAGGCCGACTACCTGCGACACTCCTATGATGCGCTCGAAGGACGCGACTGGCAACCGAAGTCGCCATGGGTTTCGATCCCAACCTCTGCTCGGCAACGCCGCTGGGGTAGTAGCGTGGGCGCAGGTCACACCGCTGCTCAACCTACGCTGACCGCTGGGCCGACCCGCGCGCACTCCACGCCGAGGTCGAACCGGTCGTGCGGGGACGCGCTCGTCAGCTCAGCGCGATGGTCTGTCCGTGCGGGCCGACGTGCACCACCCAGTCCTCGACGCCGGGCTTCCCGGTGTTGACCCACCAGGTGTAGGCGGCAGCCGCCTCGTCGAACAGCCGCCGCGGCCCGGCCTGTGCGACCGGGTAGGGCGGGGGTGCCCCGTTCAGGTCGACCGATGCCCAGGACTTGCTGCCGGGGTCGAGCAGCCACTGGGTTCCGGTGTCCGGGCCGGCGCTGGTGAAGGTGGCGTGCACGCCGTCGCCGAGGCGTTGCCCGATCGCGGTGGCGGCCATGCTCGCCCCGACGGTGGCGATGACCCGGTCGTAGGGCGCGCCGTCGGGCCAGCCGTCCTCGCCGTCGCCGGTGATGACGGTGAGCTTCCCGAACCCGGCGCGGTCGAGTGCCCCGCGCGCCTGGTCGGCGACGGCCGGGTCTATCTCGATGGACACGATGTTCTCCGCGCCGAGCCGGTGGGCCAGGAGCGCCGCGTTCCATCCGCTACCGGTGCCGATCTCCAGCACCCGCATTCCGGGTTCGGGGGCGAGCGCGCGGAGCATGCCGGCCACGACCGATGGCTGCGACGCCGAGCTGGTGACCTCATAGCCGGTGCCGTCGGCCGCCGGGTGGCCGTCGTCGACCTGGATGTCGACGGGACGGTCCTGGTAGGCGCAGCGCAGCCACCGATCCGGATCGTCATCGTGGCGCAGCGGCCGCAGGCGACCGCCGCCGTCGTGATCGACCAGCCAGATCGTGTCCGGGATGAACAGGTGACGTGGTACCTGCACGAACGCCTCACCCCAGCCGTCATCGAGCTCGCCGGACGCCCTCAGCTGGGCCACCAGCTCAGCCCGACGAGCCTCTGGGGTCACTTCTTGCCA